>JBGUGW010000045.1:0-2132 GCA_045111695.1 Candidatus Cryptobacteroides sp.
TGGTACGCCGGAATGGCGTCGAAATAGCTCAGACGCGCGTCGGTGACGAACTTGCGGACAAGGCTGAAACCGTTGCAATGGACGCCGCTGGAGGCCACTCCGACGAGCACGTCGCCAACTTTCACCTTGCTTCCGTCGATGAGTTTAGACTTCTCGACCACGCCAGTGGTATAGCCTGCGATGTCATACTCGTCGTTCGTATACATGCCCGGCATCTCGGCGGTTTCGCCGCCCACGAGGGCGCAGCCCGCCTGGCGGCAGCCTTCGGCCACACCGGCAACGATGGCCTCAACCTTCTCGGGGACATTGTGACCGAGGGCCACATAGTCGAGGAAGATAAGGGGCTCGGCGCCCTGAGCGAGCACGTCGTTGACGCACATCGCGACGGCGTCGATGCCGATGGTGTCATGCTTGTCCATCGCGAAGGCGATCTTGAGCTTTGTGCCGACTCCGTCGGTGCCGCTGACCAGCACCGGCTCCTTGATGCCAAGTGCCGAGAGGTCGAACATGCCGCCGAAAGATCCGATATTGCCCATCGAGCCGGTACGCGCGGTGGACGCTACATGCTGTTTGATCCTGCGGACTACTTCATATCCCGCTTCGAGGTTGACGCCCGCGTCTTCGTAAGTCTTTGCCATATAGTAAACTATTCTTTATTGTCTGATTCGTCGTAGAGAAGGGTCGGATACTGTCCGGTGAAACATGCCTGGCAGGGATCCGCGCAGCCGAAAGCGGAGGCGCGGGTCGATTCGGGGCTGAGGTAGCCCAGCGAATCGGCACCGATGGCGTCACGGGCCTCCTCAAGGGTCCTGTGCGAGCACAGGAGCTCTTCCGGCGTCGAAGTGTCGACGCCGTAATGGCAGGTAAAACGCATCATAGGGCTGGCGATACGCACGTGTACCTCCGTGGCCCCGGCCTCGCGCAGGAGGCGTACGATCTTCAGGGAGGTGGTGCCGCGGACGATGGAGTCGTCCACCAGGACGATACGCTTGCCTTTGACAATGCTGCGTACCGGCGAAAGCTTCATCTTGACTCCGAGTTCGCGCATGGACTGCACGGGTTCGATGAAGGTACGGCCTACATATTTGTGCTTCACGAGACCCATCTCGTAGGGAATGCCGCTTTCCTCGGCGTAGCCCATCGCGGCGCTGAGGCTGGATTCCGGCACGCCGACCACGATGTCGGCGTCGGCCGGGCACTCGCGGTACAGCCTGCGGCCCGCCTCCTTGCGGTAGGCGTGGACGTTGCAGCCGTCGATGTCGCTGTCGGGACGCGCGAAATAGATGTATTCCATGCCGCACATATGATGGCGGAAGAAACGCGAATAGATGGTGCTGCGGACGCCCTTGGAGTCAAGGCAGACTATCTCGCCCGGACGGACGTCGCGCATGAATGTCGCACCCATGATCTCGAAGGCGCAGGACTCGCTGCTGACCACGTAGCCGTCTCCAAGCTTGCCGAGACAGAGCGGCTTGATGCCGTACTTGTCGCGGCAGGCATAGATGCGGTTCTTGGTCATTATCACGAAAGTGAAGCCTCCCTCCATCATGTTTAGCGCATGGACGATGTTGCCGATGCGGTCCTCGTTGGCGTTCTTCTTGATCAGGTGGGCCAGGAGCTCACTGTCCGTATCGGTCTGGAAAATGGTTCCGTGCTTCTCGAGATAATCCTTTATCAACTTGGAATTCACAAGGTTGCCGTCACTCGCCACGGCGAAGTCGCCGGAACGGTGATGGAAGAAGACGGGCTGGACATTGTCCAGTCCTTCCTTGGAGGCGTTGGCATACTTGACGCTGCCGATGCCGAGGCTGCCCTTGAGCTTGGCGACCTCCCCGTTGGTAAAAATCTCGTTCAGCAGGCCGAGGCCGCGGTAGCGGAAACTCTTGCCGTTCTCATCGAAGGTGGCGATGCCGCCGCCTTCCTGGCCCCTGTGCTGAAGGTTGTGCAGACCGTAATAAATCAATGTCGAGGCGTCCGGGACGCCATATACTGCAAGAACACCCATGCTACGATTCCTCCATGACTACCTTGTTCAACCTGTCCAGAACGGATCTGTAAGATGCAACCACGTCGCTGAGGTCGAGGCGGAAGCGGTCCTTGTCGAGCCTGTTGCCGTCAGCTTCGTCCCAGAG
>JBGUGW010000046.1:0-5236 GCA_045111695.1 Candidatus Cryptobacteroides sp.
ACCTGCGACCAGGAGTTGGAGGCCATCCAGGTAGTTTTTGCCAAGGAAGCAGGAGCCCGGGTGCTGCTGGTCAATCCCGAGGAGAACGGCATGGAATTGCTGGACACTTTCGATCTCTCGGTGCTTCCGTTCGCGCTCAGCATGGACCGCAAGGGCACCGTCCAGCGGAAATACATTTCATTCCTCTGATATTGAATCCTTTCAATATTATTGTTATATTTGCATGTACTGACCAATACATGCAAAGCCTTGAAACGTAACAGCAAGAAAACCCCGGCCGTGTCTCCCGACTTCCTGGACAAGCAGCGGGCGTCGCTCAGACGTACCCACAGGCAGGTCATCTATCTGAACGAAAAAGAACTGGCAGCCATAGACGAGTATTGCCGCCAGTTCAAGATCTCCGCAAAGTCTGCGCTTTACCGCCAGGCCATCATGGAGAGGATTCTCGCCGGTCTGGACGAGAACCATCCTACGCTTTTCTAGTTTCTCCGGGCCATCCCGATGTAATAGAGCAGAGTGGCCAGCGATCCGATGGCCGCTATGAAATAGGTGTATGCCGCCCACTTGAGCGCGTCTGCCGCCATGGGGGCGGTTTCGCTGTCTGCTATGCGCGAACTCTTGAGCCACTCAACGGCGCGCTGGCTGGCATTGACCTCCACCGGAAGCGTGATGATGCTGAAAAGCGTCGTTGCACCAAACAGTATGATGCCGAGCCATAGCAGTGAAGGCGTGATGTTGATGAGAAGCACGCCCAGAAGGATGACCCACTGGACGGTCTTGTTGGCGAATGACACCACCGGCACGAGGGCTGTACGCATCTTGAGCGGGGCGTATCCCTGCGCGTGCTGCAGCACGTGGCCGCACTCGTGTGCGGCGACCGCTGCTGCGGCAATGCTGCGCTGCCCGTAGACCGACTCGCTGAGGTTGACGGTCATCGTCTCGGGGTTGAAGTGGTCCGTCAGCTCTCCCTGTACGCTGGTGATACGGACGTTAGTGATACCGTTCTCCTCGAGCATCCTGCGGGCGACTTCAGCACCTGTCAGTCCGCCTGGAGTAGGGATCTGCGAATATTTCCTGAACTTGCTCTGCAAGGTCTGCTGGATGATGAAACTCAGCACCATCACGGCAATGACTATGAACCAGATATTCATTTCTTCAAAGTTTAATCCGAGTCCAAATATACAAAATCCACACCTATTATTCAAACCTGACCTTTTGTCATTGCCAACGATTTTTGTAATTTTGCAGATTGTGTAACCGATACTGGAATGCCGCATCCGGAAAATGATTTCTCGAGGCTGGAGCTCAACCTTCCGGCCTGCCAGGAGAACTACCGATACTTCCGTTCCCGCCTGGAGCCTTCCACCAAGCTTGTTGTCCTGGTGAAGGCCTACGCGTACGGACACGGAGCGGTGGAGTTCGCCGCGATGATGCAGGGCTGCGGCGCTGATTACCTTGCGGTTGCACTGCCGCTCGAAGGCGTCGAGCTCCGCCAGGCCGGTATCAGCCTTCCCATCCTCGTGCTTACCGCCGGAACTGACTTTTTCGATGAGATCATCGACAACCGCCTGGAGCCCGGCATTCCCAACCTTTATGCCTTGAAGGCCCTTTGTGAGGTGCTGGAAGCGCGCGGACTCCGCGATTTTCCCATCCATATCAAGCTTGACACCGGCATGCACCGCCTCGGATTCATGCCGTGCGAACTTCAGGAGCTGTTCGCTTTCCTTAAAGACTGTCCATGGGTCAAGGTCAAGTCGGTGTACTCGCACCTGGCAGCTTCGGAGGATCCTGAGTCGGACGATTTCACCCTTGGCCAGATAGGCATGTTCAAGACAGGCGCAGATGCTCTTTCGGAAGCCCTCGGATACAAGCCTATGTATCATATCCTCAATTCCGCCGGCATAGAGCGCTTTCCCCAGTACCAGTTCGACATGGTCCGTCTCGGCATCGGCATCTACGGCATCAGCGCCCTGCAGGGGGTGCATCTCTCCCCGGTAGCGTCATTAAAGGTAAAGGTACTGCAGATTAAGACTTTGGAGCCACAGGACGGGACTATCGGATATGGCAGGTACGGCCAGATTGACCAGGACGGAACGGTCATTGCGACTATCCCAGTCGGCTATGCAGACGGCATCGACCGCCATCTCGGCCGCGGCCGTGCCTCGTTCTCTCTGAACGGGCACAGGGTACCGACCATTGGCAACATCTGCATGGACATGTGTATGCTGGACGTGACAGGAGTGCCCGCCAAGGCGGGGGACACCGTAACGATATTCGGGGATGATCCTACCGTATCCGAACTGGCGGACATCCTCGGCACCATCCCTTATGAGATCATGACTTCGGTCCCGCGCCGCATCGAGCGCGTGATCATCCGCAAGAAACAGTAGAGGGTTATTTCTTCAGCGAATCGAGTCCGCGGTGGATATTCTCTATGATAGCCGTGGACGAATAGGTCGCGCCCGAAACGGCGTCGAGCTTGACCTTGGACGCCTCTTCCACGGTCTTACCGTCAAGGGCCTTCAGCAGGCCGGAGTCGATGACGATCTGAAGGAAGCTGGGAGTCTCCTGGTTCGGGAGAAGTTTTATGCGGGTAATCTTGCCTTTTACGACGGAGATCTCCACAGGTGTTGTCCCGTTGAAGCCCTCGACATCTGAAGCAAGGGAAGCGGTATTGACTTTCAAGGTATCAGCTGCGGCATAGGTGTCTGCGGGATGCCCGGAACGCGAGGCTCCCGGCAGGCTTGCCGCCAGCAGAATGGCTGCGGCGGCCAGAAACATGGTAAAATATTTCATATAAAGAACGCTTTTATTCCAGGGTCTCGAGCATCAGGGCATGGCGGACTTCCGCCGCCTTCTCCTCACCCTTGATCTTTTTCAGGATTTCCAGGCCGAAGGCGATGGCGTGGCCGGCGCTGCGGCCGGTGATGACGCGGCCGTCGGTGATGGCCGGCCGCGGTTCGAACGCCGCCCCAGCCTCCTGCAGGCAGCTCTCGAAGCCGTCGAAGCAGGTCACGCGTTTGCCCTCGATGCCGTCGAGCTGGCCAAGGACGAGGCCGGGAGCCGCGCAGATGGCTGCCACGGTGCCGCCGTCGTCATAGTGCTCCTGCATCATGTCCATCAGCATGTCGCATGAGGCGAGGTTCCGGGTGCCGGGCATTCCTCCCGGGAAGATCATTACATCCTTCTCGTCAGTACCGCCCCGGTCTATATTCAATGCGAAAAAGTCAAAGGTCTGGTCCACGCCCACTGCCACGTGGTGCGAGGACACGACGAACGGCTCGTCCGTAAGGGAGACCAGTTCGACCGGAACTCCGCCCCTGCGGAGCACGTCGGCGGTAGCGAGTGCCTCGACATCCTCGAAGCCTTCCGCCAGAAAAATATACACTCCTTTCATCGTAGATGCATCAATTGATATTCTTGACCAAGTTACGATTTTTTGTTTACTTTGTAAAGAAATAAACGCAGAATATGGAAGAACCCAGGAAACTATATCCGCTCAAGTTCATGCCCATCGGCGAGGATTTCGCCTGGGGAGGTTTTGAACTCGGCAAGAGATACGGCAAGTCATTCGTGGCCAGCGATGCGCAGGGACGGACCAAAAGGATGGAGAAAGGATCGAAGGTGGCTGAAAGCCATGAGATAGCCGACCTGGGCTACCGCGACTCGGAGATCCTGGACGGATGGCTCGCGGGCAACAGTCTCAGCGAAGTCATGGACATGTACCTGGACCGCATCGTAGGAGAGAGGGTATTCTCCTATTACGGCAGGCAGTTTCCGCTGAGTGTCAAGCTCATAGATGCCGAAGGCCATATTCCTCTCATGGTCCATCCCAATGACGAGACCGCCGGACAGCGTTACGATTTCCTAGGAAAGGCCAAGATGTGGTACGTGCTGGACACGCGTCCGGGAGCGAGCGTCAACATCGGATTCCGCCGTGACACTGATGCGGACGAACTTTACCGCAGCTGCCTTGACGGCAGCGTCGGGGACCTCCTCAATAAGGTCGAGCTGCATCCCGGCGACAGCTTCATCATCCGCCCCGGCACCGTCTGTTCCGCCTCCGGCGTCATCCTGCTCGAGGTGAGCGAGGCTTCGCCCCTAGACTTCTGCCTGTACGGCTGGGGCGATGAAGTCCCTGAGGAGGAGTTCGACGGGGCCCTCGGCCTTGTCGAGGCCCTGGACTTCATCGATTACAAGGCATATGTGCCTGAGACCGTTCCAGAAGGGAAGCTCGCTGCCAGCAATGAATTCACCGTCACCAGGATGGACCTCAAGGATGCGCTGCACATCATGGCCGGCGAGAACGGCGGTTTTGCGGTGTATTTCTGCGCTGCGGGCGAAGCGTCCATACAGGTTCCGGCTGCGGGTGGAATGGAGTCGACGGTCATAAAGACCGGCGAGACTGTGCTGGTCCCCGCAGAAATCGACGATTTCTACCTTGTACCGCGCAGGAGTGGCACGGTATTGGTCGAGGTTCTGGTGGAGCGTGAGGAAGAGGCTGACGAATATATCGACCCCAACGCCGAACCCGAACTCCCGGGCGAAGGCGAGGAATACAAATTCAACAGCGTATATGGCAGATTCAGTAAGGATTGACAAGTATGTATGGGCCATCCGCCTGTACAAGACCCGCAGCGACGCCACCGAGGCCTGCAACGGCAACAAGGTGCAGATCAACGGCACTCCTGCCAAGCCTTCAAAGGCAGTCAAGGTCGGCGACACCATCTCAGTCAGGAAGGGCGTTGCCCTCTACACCTTCAAGGTCCTTCAGATAGCCGAACAGCGCATGGGGGCACAGAAAGTTCCTGAGTTCGCGGAGAATCAGACTCCGCAGAGCGAGCTGGACAAGCTCCGCGCCCCGCACGAGACCTTCTTCGTGCGCCGTGATCGCGGTGCGGGCCGCCCCACCAAGAAGGACCGCCGCGAGATGGATGCCATCTGGGACGGCATCGACTTCTCCTCAGCACCCTTCGAGGAGGATTCCGACGACGAGGAAGAAGATATCTGAGTTACTTTTCCGTGAAATAGGCGCGTACCGAGCTGATGCAGGGGCAGCCCCTTGAGTCGGTGATGGTGACGCGCAGGGCTGTGGCTTCGACGGGGTCGAAGCGCAGTATGCGTTTGTAGCCTATTGTCGTCTGCTGTTCTGATGTACTGACCGGCAGCCAGGAGACGCCGTCATTATACTCCACGAGAAAGCCTTTCACCCTCTGTCCCAGGGCGATATGCTCCT
>JBGUGW010000047.1:0-6017 GCA_045111695.1 Candidatus Cryptobacteroides sp.
GCCCGGCAAGAGCCAGCGCATATTCGAACTCGTGCAGAGGATGAAGGCCGCAGGCGTCCCGATCGACGGTATCGGAATGCAGGGCCATTACAACATCTACAGCCCCACCGCCGAGGAGATCGACGCCGCCATCACGAAGTATGCCTCCATCGTGAAGCACATCCATATCACCGAGCTAGACATCCGTGTCAATACCGATCAGGGAGGTCAGCTGAATTTCAGCCGCGGGCAGAGCACTCCCCTCGAGGCTTGGCAGACCGCTCTCCAGAACGACCAGTACTCCAACCTCTTCAAGGTCCTCCGCAAGCACAAGGGCGTCATTGACTGCGTCACTTTCTGGAATGTCGGTGACCGTGACTCCTGGCTCGGAGCCAACAACTCCCCGCTGCTCTTCGACACCGAGTACCAGCCCAAGCGTGCGTACTTCCTGGTCAAGGGATTCGATCCCGCCCAGGACAATGCAGTCGTCCGCGAGGACTTCCGTCCTTCCGAGCTCAATCAGCCGGGCCAGCAGTATCCTATGGTCAACTCCCAGGGCTATGCTCGCTTCCGTGTCTATGCTCCTAAGGCCCAGTCGGTTATCGTGAGCCTCGGACTCGGCGGCTCCGGCGGTACCGTGCTTCACAAGACCGACGGCGGCTACTGGATGGGAACCACTTCCGGTCCGATGGACGAGGGCTTCCACTATTATCACCTGACCATCGATGGCGGTGTCGTAAACGATCCCGGCACGCACAATTATTATGGCTCTTCCCGCTGGGAGAGCGGTATCGAGATCCCTGCCCACGACCGCGCATTCTATGAGGAGCGCAACGTCCCGCACGGAACCGTCGAACAGGTCCTCTTCTGGTCCGAAAGCACCCAGCAGATGCGCCGTGCCTTCGTCTATGTCCCTCCGACCTACGACAGCGCCAAGAAGAAACAGAAATTCCCTGTCCTCTACCTGCAGCACGGCTGGGGTGAGAACGAGTATGCCTGGTGGAACCAGGGCCATGCCAACCTCATCATGGACAACCTCATCGCCGAGGGCAAGATCGAACCGTTCCTCGTAGTCATGACCTACGGTATGACCAACGAGCAGCGCCTTGGCATTCCCGGCCCGACCAGCGCCGATTTCGGCACCGTGCTCTGCGATGAGCTCGTTCCGTACATCGATTCGCACTACAAGACCCGCACTGACAAGTTCGGCCGCGCCATGGCCGGCCTGTCCATGGGTGGCGGCGAGACCCATACCATCACGCTTGCCCGTCCCGAGATGTTCGGCTACTATGGCCTCCTCTCCGGCGGTGTCTACACTCCCGAGGAGATCAAGGATCCCAACCAGGTGAAGGGTATCTTCATCGGCTGCGGCAGCAAGGAAAGCGCCGAGCGTACGCTCAATGCTGTCGAGGCCCTCAAGGCTGCCGGCTACAACGCCAAGGGCTATATCTCCGAGGGGACTGCACATGAGTTCCTCACCTGGAGGCGCTGCCTGCTTGAGATGGCTCCGATGCTCTTCAAATAGTCCACGGTTTCATTTTCGATTTAGGGTCCCGCCGATAGGTCGGGACCTTTTTTTTGTTTATATTTGTCCTCAATAAAAGTCAAGGTATGCATATTTCCAACCGTTCGCAGAGCATGCAGAGTTCCCCGATCCGCAAGCTCGCCCCTTTTGCCGACGCCGCCAAGCGCCAGGGCATCCACGTTTATCACCTGAATATAGGCCAGCCGGACATCAAGACCCCGGTCTGCGGACTGGATGCCATGAAGGCAGTGGACCGCTCCATCTTGGAGTACAGCCCTTCGCAGGGTATGCTGAGCCTCAGGGCAAAGATGGTATCGTATTATGCAGAATACGGCATAGACCTCAGTCCGGATGAGATTATCATCACGACAGGTGGTTCTGAGGCGGTTGAGTTCGCATACATGGCCTGCTTGGATCCCGGTGACGAAATCATCGTCACCGATCCCTCCTATGCCAACTATATGGCATTTGCCCAGAGCTGCGGAGCCGTCATGAAACCGATACACACCTCCATCGAGGACGGTTTCAAGCTGCCGCCGGTGGAGCGTTTCGAGGAGCAGATCACGCCGAAGACTAAGGCCATCCTCATCTGCAACCCGAACAATCCTACAGGTTATCTCTATACTAAGGAGGAGATGCGCCGTATCCGTGACATAGTGAAGAAGCACGACCTTTTCCTCTTCTCGGACGAGGTATATCGCGAATTCATTTACTCAAAGGAGCCGTACATTTCGGCCTGCCATCTGGATGGTATCGAACAGAATGTCATCCTGATTGACTCCGTGTCAAAGCGTTATTCCGAATGCGGCATACGTATCGGCGCACTCATCACCAAGAACAAGGACGTGCGTGAGGCGGTCATGAAGTTCTGCCAGGCCCGCCTTAGTCCGCCGCTCATCGGTCAGATCATCGCCGAGGCTTCCCTCAGCACTCCGCAGGAGTATATGTCACAGGTTTATGACGAGTACCTCGCTCGCCGTAACTTCTTGATTGACGGGCTTAACCGTATTCCGGGCGTCTATTCGCCCATCCCTATGGGAGCCTTCTACACCATGGTCCGCCTGCCGGTCGAGGATGCGGAGGATTTCTGCAAGTGGTGCCTGACGGACTTCTCGTACAAGGGGCAGACCGTCATGATGGCTCCGGGCTCGGGCTTCTATACCGACCCGTCCGAAGGCCGCAACGAAGTCCGTATGGCCTATGTCCTCAACCGCGAGGACCTCGCCAAAGCCCTCGAAGTCCTTGCCAAGGCCCTCGAAGCTTATAACGCCAGATAGTTTTCAATAACATATTCGTTCTGAAGAGGGGGTATAGGCTCTCCCGGGGACGTGCCACCCGCGGCACGGAAGCGGGTGTCATCGTCCGCGAATTTCGAGCAAAGCGAGAAAACGCGACGGTGACAGGGTCGAAAGAGTCCGGATTTTTTGCGATTCTGCTTAAAATCCGGACTCTTTCGACTCCCCGGGGGTGCCTATTCCCCCCCTCTGGAGGAACTGTCTTAGAATGCCAGGGCGATGGCGATGAAATCGTCGGCCTTGAGGGAGGCGCCGCCGATGAGGCCGCCGTCGATGTCGGGCTGGGCGAAGAGCTCCTTGGCGTTGGAAGGCTTGCAGCTTCCGCCGTAGAGGATGGTGAGATCGTCAGCAACCTGGGCGCCGAACTTGTCGGCGACAACCTTGCGGATGAAGGCGTGGATCTCCTCGGCCTGCTCTGCAGTGGCGGTCTTGCCGGTACCGATGGCCCAGACGGGCTCATAGGCCACGATGATGCTCTTCATGTCCTCCTCGGTGAAGTTGTAGAGGACGTTCTTGATCTGGGTCTCGCAGACATCGAAATGCTTGCCGGCTTCGCGCTCGTCGAGGTTCTCTCCGACGCAGAGGATGACCTTCAGGCCTGCACCGAGTGCGAGCTTGGTCTTCTCGACAAGCTTCTCATCGGTCTCGCCGTAATACTGGCGGCGCTCGGAGTGTCCGAGGATGGTATACTCGCAACCAGCAGAGACAAGCATGTCAGCCGACACTTCGCCGGTGTATGCGCCCTTGGCGTGGTCCGCGCAGTTCTCGGCGGACAGGCCGACGACGCTGCCCTTGACAACCTCGGCGACGGGGTAGAGGTGGGTGAAGGGAGTGGCGACGATCAGTTTGACTTCTGCCGGGACCTCGGCGGATTTGGCGACAACTGCCTTTGCAAGTTCGATTCCTTCAGGAACTGTGGTGTTCATTTTCCAGTTTCCTGCGACGATGTTCTTTCTCATAATTAGCTTATAATAGTTCGTTGATTTCTGTAGATTGCAAATATACTCAATAATCCGGAAATAATGACTAACTTTGCATGATAGTCAGACAGATTTATACAATCACCCAATGAAGAATTTCGTAGAAGAACTCAGGTGGAGGGGAATGATCCATGACATCACTCCCGGTACTGAAGAAGAATTGAAGAAAGGCCCCATGGCCGCTTATGTCGGCATCGACCCCACGGGCGACAGCCTCCATATCGGCCATCTGGTCAGCATCATGATACTCAAGCATTTCCAGGCCTGTGGCAACAAACCGTTCGCACTTGTCGGCGGAGCCACCGGCATGATTGGCGACCCCTCGATGAAGAGCCAGGAGCGCAACCTCCTCGATGAGGCGACCCTCGCGCATAACGTCGAATGCATCAAGGCGCAACTCAGCCGTTTCCTTGACTTCGACTCCGACGCCTCCAACAAGGCCGAGCTGGTGAACAACTACGACTGGATGAAGGACTATACTTTCATCAATTTCACCCGTGATATCGGCAAGCTCATCACCGTCAACTACATGATGTCCAAGGATTCCGTCAAGAAGCGCCTCAGCCGCGACTCTTCGGAAGGAATGTCCTTCACGGAGTTTACATACCAGCTCCTCCAGGGCTATGATTTCCTGTACCTGTACGAGCACAGGGACGTCCATCTCCAACTTGGCGGCGCGGACCAGTGGGGAAACATCACTACCGGCACAGAGCTCATCCGCCGCGTGCTCGGCAAGGAGGCCCACGCGCTTACCTGCCCGCTCATCACCAAGGCGGACGGCGGCAAGTTCGGCAAGACCGAGAAGGGCAATGTATGGCTCGATGCCGAGCGCACCACCCCTTACCAGTTCTACCAGTTCTGGCTCAATGTCTCTGACGCCGATGCCGAGCGCTACATCAAGATCTTCACGATGCTCGACCGCGAGACGATCGAGGCCGCCATCGAGGCGCATAGGGCCTGTCCCGAGCGCCGCGAGCTCCAAAGGCTTCTCGCCCGCGAGGTCACCATCATGGTACACGGCGAGAAGGAGTACGACAATGCCGTCAAGGCGTCGCAGATGCTCTTCGGCAAAGCTACTGCCGAAGACCTCCGCAGCCTTGACGAGAAGACCTTCCTGGCCGTGTTCGACGGCGTACCGACCTTCGACATCGAGCGTGCGAAGCTCCTCATGGGCCTGCTCGACGCGCTTGCAGTGGAGACGGCCATATTCCCTTCCAAGGGCGAGGCCCGCAAGATGATCCAGGGCAACGGTTTCTCGCTCAACAAGGAGAAGCGCACCGACCCCAACGGCATGCTCACCGAGGATGACATCATTGACGGCAAGTACATCCTGGCCCAGAAGGGCAAGAAGGACTATTATATCATAAACGTCAAGTAAGTATGGACAAGGCACCGAGTACAAGGCAGCTCAAGGTCGCGCGGGAGATCCAGAAGGACATGGCCGAAATCCTGCGCAGCAAGGGCATGGCGGCTTTCGGCGGCGCGATGGTGACCGTCAGCGAGGTGCGCGTGAGCCCCGACCTGTCGATTGCCAAGACCTATGTCAGCATCTTCCCTTCGGCCAAGGCTGAGGAAGTCATGGCCATCCTGAACGAGAATGTCCGCACTTACCGCGGCGAACTCGGCCACATGGTGGCCAAGCAGCTCAGGATCGTCCCTGAAATAGTATTCTATCTCGACACGTCGCTCGACTACGCCGAGCATATCGAAAAGCTGCTCAAGATGTAATGAACCTGCCGTTCTTCATAGCCGGCCGTTACCTTTTCGCCAGGAAATCCCACAATGTCATCAACATAATCTCGGCGATAAGCGTTATCGGCATGGCCATCGGAACGGCGGCCCTCATCATTTTCCTTTCAGTTTACAACGGTTTCGACGGCATTATCCGCAAGTCGCTCAGCGACCTTGATCCGGATTATCTCGTCACTCCCGCGCGTGGAAAGGCCTTCATCCCGGAAGGGGAGGCCTTCGACTGGGCGTATGAATGCCCGTATGTGCTGAACATGAGCGCGGTGCTCCAGGAGAATGTCTTCGTCAGCTATGAGGGGCGTCAGGGCGTGGCCAAGGCCAAAGGCGTGGATACGGTCTTCGAGGAAGAATCCGGCATCCGCGACTATGTCCGTATCGGCGAATTCCGCCTTCACAACGACACGCTTCCCATGGCGGCTGTGGGTTCCGGCTTCGCCTACAAGATGGGCATAAGCCCCAATTTCCTTGCGCCTCTGGAGATATGGTTCC
>JBGUGW010000048.1:0-2906 GCA_045111695.1 Candidatus Cryptobacteroides sp.
AGAACGGAGGCTTGTCGGCATAGTCCTGTCCCTGGTTCGTGAACACCAGGACATGGCCCTGCTCGATGGCTTCGTCCACTATGCTGATGTAACGCAGTTCATTGGACGGAGTATAGTCCCTCAGGGCCATCATGGGGGCGAGGGTGAGCAGCATCAGCAGTATGACTGCCAGTATGGGATGTCTGTCAATCAGCTTCTTTATCATTCTTTCTGTCGTATTTCAGGGCTATCATGATGTTGCGTATGGAGACTATGATGCCGAGCTGTCCGATGATCAGCACCCAGTCGTGGCGTATGGCTCCATATGTGATGATCATTATCGAGCCGATGACCGCGATGATCCAGAAGCCCAGCGGCAGCGTGGATTCCTTGCGCCGGTAACTGTAAACCCATTGGTAGATGAACCGGGACTTGAACGTAAACTGGCCGGCCATGCCGAACAGTATCAGGCGCAGTGGGAGACCCTCGTCCTGGAAGAAGTTCTCCGCGAAGCGCGGAATGTCGTGCATCAGTATGAACAGCGCCGCAACGGGGATCAATGCCTGAACATAGGGAACGAAGCGGGGCATCCTGTCATAGAGCCCCTTCGCCTTTATATTCCACATATAGATGTAGAATGTGATGAATTCGCCGAATATGATGGCAAAGTCATTCCTCAGGCATCCGTATAGGAACATTATCATCGAGCCTATGGTGCTGAAAACCCAGTACAGGGTGGGGGACTCGACCGTCTTGTTCTTCTCGGACAGGTACCACTGGACAAATATCCGCCCGAAATAGAATATCTGGGCGGACAATCCTATGCAGTATATCCAGAACGGGCTGTCCATGGGCTAGACGAGGTCTGATTCGCCGACCTTATAGTTGATGTAGCGGGGCTTCATCCAGCGGTATGCGAAGCAGTCCGCGAATGGTCCGGCAAGACGGTTCCACAGGTGGAACTTGGATTTGCCCGCAGTACGCGGGAAATGCCGGACCGGCACCTGCTTGTAGCAGCCTCCGTCCTGGAGCAACACAAGTGCCGGCAGGAAGCGGTGCATCCCCTTGAAAAGGGGCAGGCGTTTCGCCGCGCCGGTATGCAGGACCTTAAGCGGGCACCCGGTGTCCGTGGCCCCGTCATGGGTCATCATGCGGCGGAAACCGTTGGCGAACTTCGACTGGAAGCGCTTGAAAGGCGTGTCCTTGCGGTTGGCGCGGATGCCTGTAACCATCGTGTAGTCCGCAATATGCTCCAGGAGGAGATTGAAATCCTCAGGAGCCGTCTGCAAGTCGGCGTCCATGTAGCCGAGGTATTCCGATTCGGTGTAGTCGATGCCCGCCTTGAGGGCGGCGCTCAGCCCGGCGTTCTTTACGAATCTGATATGGAAGAAGTCCGGATTGCGCGCGCATATCTCACGCAGGCGCTCCGCGCTGGCATCCGTAGACCCGTCGTCGACGAAAAGCACGCATGCTTTCTCACGGCATTCCGGGAGGAATGCGGCAAGCCTTTCCTCCAAAGTATGTATGTTATCCTCCTCGTTGAAAACGGGGACTATGATGGTGAATCTGTAATCGGCGGTCTTGTTCATTTCGTGTGTTTGTCGACGGTCTCGGCGATGTCCTCCACAGGCCTGTCGGCATAGAGGGCGAATGTGCTCTTGCACAAAGGACATGCCGTAACGATCGTATCCGGGTCGCCTTCCGTGAGATTGTGCAAGGCGTTCCGGGTCATGTCTTCACGCTTGTCGAATCCGAGCGTCAGGCTTCCGAGGCTGCCTCCGCAGCATATGCTCATATCCCTGTTCTTCTCGGCTTCGACGAGCTCGCCTGTCTGGTTGAGGAGCTCCCTCGGCTGCTCGTATATTCCGCTGCCACGGCCAAGCTCGCACGGGTCGTGATAGACCATGCTTCCGTTGCCACCTTCCAAAATGAGCCTTCCGGCACGGACAAGCTCGAGCATGTATTCGGTATGGTGCACCACGCGTATGCCTTCGAGCTTGTATTGCTCACGGAAGATCTTGTAGCAGATGGGGCAGGAGAGTACGAGGGTGCCGGCTCCGCTGGCCTTGATGATCTCCTTATTCTTGCGTATCAGCTGGCGGGCCTGGTCGAAGCGTCCGGCCATGAGTATGGGCCGTCCGCAACACAGGCCGCCGTCCTTGTCCATGAAGGCATAGTCCACGCCTGCCTTGCGGAATACGGACTCCATGGCCCGGCTGATGGCCGGAGTGAGCTGCGTCATGCAGCCTGCGAAATACAGGACCCTGTCATTCGAGGGTTCTGCGGAAACGGCATCCTTTATCTTGGATATGTCAATGTCGGAATAGTCCTGGTCCAGGCCATATTTACGGATGGAACGTTGTGCGATTCGCATCTGGGGGCCGTCCACTCCCACCTGGCACACGGCGGTACACTTGCCGCATAGCAGGCATTTGTCGCTGATCTCTTCGATCCTCTTTTCATTCTTGCGCCTGATGTTGCGGTTGAGATAGACCGTCGTATCCTTGATGTTGGCTTTCTTGATGCTCATCGGACATGCGTCGATGCAGACTCCGCAATTAGGGCAGCTGTAGACCTGTGCCTTGGCGAAGCCCCTGCGCGCATGCTTGATCGTCAACCCGGCATTTCGGAAAGGGATCAGCAGCATTTCGGCAGGGATGTGCATGTAGCGGGTGAAGGGCAGGACGCACATGAAAATGCACAGGGCGATGGAGTATGCCCACCAGGTAGGCAGCATGTTCATCTCGTCACCGAGGAAAGCCTTGAACATCATGTTCATGGGAATGGTCAGGAACGAGCCTCCGCTGATGTGGGCCGTAAAGCTCTCCGCGAGGAGACGCAGCGGGAAAATCAGCCAGAGCGAGTACAACCCGACGCGGTCCAGAAGGGTTGGCTTCGTAGTCCTGCGCATGCCGAACAGGCGCGAA
>JBGUGW010000049.1:0-3797 GCA_045111695.1 Candidatus Cryptobacteroides sp.
GGTATACGGCCCAGTCCACCCGCGGCGGTTCTGAGCTCGCTTCGGCGAGCAATTCCGCCTCCGGCGGCCTCGACCTCGGCTACGCCACCGCATGGTCCTACGGCTGGGAGGAACTCCCGAACCTCATGATCCCCAACTTCAACGGAGGTTCATCCATAGGCGCCATTGATCCGGATCATTCCGCGACGGCGCAGGTGTACCAGAGCGCAGGTTATACGGACTACAGGGAAGTCGTCAAGGCGCTGCCGCTGTACTGGGGACCTCAGCCGTTCACTTCCGGTCCCATGTACATGGGAGCCATCACGGTATTCCTTTTCCTCCTGGGCCTGCTCCTGTGCGAGGCGAAGGACAGGTGGTGGATGGCCATCTGCACCGTGCTGGCCATTCTGCTGGCACTGGGCAACCACCTGATGTGGTTTACGGAGTGGTTCTACGAGCATGTGCCGTTCTACAACAAGTTCAGGACGGTGTCGATGTCCTTGGTCATGTTGCAGGTTACGCTTCCGGTGCTTGGGTTCCTTGCCCTTGACCGTATCATGAAAGGGAAAGTCACTGGTTCAGATTTCTTGAAGGAAGGAGCCGTAGCCTATGCCCTGACCGGAGGTTTCTGCCTGGCGCTGTTCTTCTTCCCGACGCTGGCCGGGTCGTTTACAGGCAGCGTTGATGCCGGTCGGCAGGATATACTCGTCTACGCTCTCCAGGTCGACAGGTGCTACCTGCTGCGCGTCGATGCGCTTCGGTCTTTGCTGCTGATCACCGCTGCGTTTGCGCTGATCATCTGGGGCTATTCCGTGCCAAAGAAGTTGAAGGAAAGTTTCGACAAGGGTACGGAGGCCGGCTGCGACGCATCCCTTGCCCGCCGACGTGTGGCCGTCCTGCTCGTCTGCCTGCTGATAGCCGTGGATCTCTTTACCGCAGGAAAGCGCTATCTCTCGGCTGTCGATTTCGTGTCGCCGAGGGCTTTCAACAGCCAGTTCAACAAGACCCTGGTGGATGAATTCATCCTCGAGGACGAGGATATTTCCTACCGCATAATGGACATCTCCGAGGACCCGTTCAACAGCTACCGCCGTTCCTACTGGCACAAGAACATCGGCGGATACAGCCCCGCGAAACTGCAGCGTTACCAGGAGCTGATTGACAGTTGCCTGTACGACGAGATTGATGCCATATATGACGTGGCCGATAGTGTGGCGACGATACTGGAGCTGGAGGAGAAGCTCCCGGACATACCCGTCCTGTCTGCGCTTAACATGAAATACATCATCATTGCAGACGACGGTGCACCGGTCATCAACCACAATGCCTATGGCAATGCATGGTTTGTGGACGGCATCGTGCCGGCGGCCTCGCCGGACGAGGCGCTCAAGCTCACCGGCTCCACAGACCTACGCTCCGTGGCGGTCATGGAGCATGCTGACGCCGCAGCCGTCAGCGGCCGTACCCTCGGTTCCGCCGCTCCGGGCGACAGCGTCGTCATGATATCCTACGCTCCCAACGAACTGCATTTCCGGTATAGCACTGCTGAGGACCGCCTGGCGGTCTTCAGTGAGGTGTATTACCCGGAGGGCTGGCACGCCTGGCTCGCTGACACCGGCGCGGAGGTACCGGTGCTGCGCGCCGACTGGGTCCTCCGCGCGGCCGTCCTCCCTGCCGGAGACCACGAGCTCGTGATGCGCTTCGACCCCCACTCGGTATCGGCCAGCGCCTCGGTCTCCCGCGCATCCTCGATCGGCATTATCATCCTGCTGCTCCTGGCCGCAGCCGGAGTCGTCGTCCTTCCCGGACTGAAAGAAGAGGAGGAATAGCATCATGGAAGTCAGAGCCAAGAAAGCCCTCGGACAGCACTTCCTGACGGACCAGGGTATAGCCCAGTCCATAGTCGCGGCCTTGCGCGAGGACCCGTCCGCTCCGCGGAATGTCCTCGAGATAGGCCCCGGCATGGGCGTCCTCACGCAGTACCTGCTTAAGCGTGAGGACCTTGACCTCAAGATGATAGAGATTGACACCGAGTCCGTCGAGTACCTGCTGACGCATTTCAACGGCATGCAGGGCAGGCTGATGGAGGGAGATTACCTCAAGTTGAACGTGTCGCGTTTCTTCAAGGGTCCCTACCGCATCATCGGCAATTTCCCTTACAACATCTCCTCGCAGATATTCTTCAAGATACTCGAGGACAAGGACCTGGTCCCCGAGGTCGTCTGCATGATACAGAAGGAAGTGGCCGACCGCATCGCCGAGGAGCCCGGCTCAAAGACCTACGGCATCCTGTCGGTGCTGCTGCAAGCCTGGTACGACATCGAATATGTCCTTTCGGTCGGTCCCGGTGCCTTCAGCCCGCCGCCGAAGGTCCGTTCTGCCGTCATACGCCTTACGCGCAATTCGCGCACAGATCTTGGCTGCGACGAGAAGCTTTTCAAGGCTGTCGTCAAGACGGCTTTCAACCAGCGTCGAAAGACTCTGCGCAACGCCCTTAAACTCCTCCTTCCGGCCGGCGAGGACGCCTCGGCATTCTTCGCGGACCCGGTCTTCGACCTGCGTGCCGAACGCCTCGGCGTCGAAGACTTCGTCGCCCTTACCCGTCGCTTTGAAACAGAAGAACAACAATAGCCCGGAACATGAAACATCTTACAGTCATACTTTTATCCATCGCATGCCTGTTCCTCGCGTCTTGCGGAAAGCACGGGGTTGAAGAGGCTTGGCCCGGGGAGAAAACCCTCGAGAATACCGTCTGGAGCCATTTTCCTGAGCTGTCCGCCCAGTCCGACATGTATGTCGTCATCTGGGATTATGACACGCGGGTCAACATGGTGGTGAAGAATGAAGAAGGGAAGGGCATAGCCTGCACCGGAAAGGTCATTTATCAGGACTCGACCCACGAAGTGTCCATCACCGAGATCAAGCCGCGCACGGAAGGGGAGAGCGTTCCGAACAAAATGACCGGAAGCGTTTCCGCCTCCGGCCTCAATCTGAAATGGTCGTGTGGAGAGGTCTCTTACGACTGCCTGTTCAAGTATAACTGCCCTGCGGACCAGCTGGGAATATAGATCCTTTAGAAAGAATATCCCACATGGAGGGAAAGGCCGGTGGACATCACGTCCTTGACCTTTTGCTCCGGGTCGCGCACCGTCCCGATGACATCGCTGATCCTGATCAGCGAGCGGCTCAGGAAATGGTGCGTGTCGACTCCAATGCTGATGTAGGCGTTTTCCGCCAGGTCGATGCCGATCTGGGGCTCGAAGAAGAATCCTCTGGTATTGCCGTCCTTCTTGAGATTGATGACCGTGCCGATGTCGGCGGTCAGGAAGGGCTTGAACTTCATCGGCCTGACCCGCCCGAAACGGGCGCGGAGGAATAACGGCATGACACCTTCGTTGCCATAATAGACGATCCTGGAGCCTTCCCCGAGATCCTCGATCTTGCTGACGGAGTGAACGTAACGGAGTCCGAGTCCGGCTCCGAGGAAGAAACCTTTAGTGTGCTGCTTGCCCCAGATGTAGGCTGCGCCTGCGGAATAGTTGGTGGCTTCCGAGAAACTGAGGTGGCCGTATCCTTCGATGGCTTTCCTGCTCTTGTCCTGCTTCCAGGGCTCAAGGGCTGATGCGCTGACGGTTATCAGCAAAAGGGTTGCAATAACGAACAATCTCTTCATGGTCAGTCTTTTTTATCGAGTTTTCCGACAAGTTTGGAGGCGATCTCCAGGAATGCGAGGCCGTCGGGGCGGGAGCCGAGGGCTACGGGTTCGCCGGCGTCGCCGCCTTCGCGTATGCTCTGGACTATAGGGACCTGCCCCAGCA
>JBGUGW010000050.1:0-1841 GCA_045111695.1 Candidatus Cryptobacteroides sp.
GATCAACTCCAGCAACTCCCTCATGACTTCGCTCCTCGTGGGCTGCGGTCTCCCGGGAGGAATGATGGGCTCGATGATGGCCGACCTGCTCGGATTCAAGGACGCCATCAACGCCGCCGAACGCGCCCACGGACAGAGTGTCAGCAGCCTTGACACGCTGATGGTCAAGCTTTTCAACGAAGTCGAGTATGTATGGCCCAAACTCGGATATCCGCCGCTCGTGACCCCGTTCAGCCAGTACGTCAAGAATACCGCCCTGATGAACCTCTTCAACCTTGCCAGCGGCAAGCCGAGATTCTCCACCATCGACAAGGATACCTGGGGCATGATCCTGGGCAAGATGGGACAGCTGCCCGGACCTCTCGCACCCGAGATCGTCGAGCTCGCGAAGGAGAAAGGCATGGAGTTCTACACCGGCAACCCGCAGGACATGTACCCCGACGAACTTCCGAAGTTCCGCGAGATGATGAAGGAAGAAGGCTGGGACTGCGGCGAGGACGACGAGGAACTCCTCAACCTGGCCATGTTCGAGCGCCAGTACCGCGACTACCGCTCAGGAGTCGCCAAGGAGCGCTTCAACAAGGACCTCGAGGCCCTCAAGGAAAAGGCAGGCGCACCCAAGGTAGTCACCCGTCCCGTCGTGGAGATGCCTGAGTTCGACGTCAATGCCTATGTCGAGAAGTATCCCAAGGCCACGCCCGTCCAGGCCCCGGCCAAGGGCAAGCTCCTCTGGGAGGTCGACGTCCAGGACGACTCCAAGGCCCCCGTGGCCGGAACGGCCGTGAAGGCCTCCAAGCCCATGGGCTATGTCCAGACATGGTATGGCATCGAGGAGATTATCCCCGCTGTCAGCGGCCGAGTAGTGGCGGTCACCGGCAAGCAGGGAAAGGACGTTGCGAAGGGCGAGATAGTCGCCTTCGTACAGGAATAGACCTAAGCGAGCCTGCAGAGAAGCGTGGCGGAGGTGCAGTCGAGCACCTCGACCTCCACATAATCCCCGGCCTTATGGGCCGTGTCAGGCCAGACGCACATCTTATTATTGGAAGCCCTTCCGCAAAGTTCGGAAGGGTTTTTCTTTGACGGACCCTCTACGAGGACCTTGAAACGCTTCCCAATGTCGCGGCGATAGCTCTCCAGGCTCTTGCGGTTCTGGAGGGTGATGATCTCGTTGAGGCGGCGGGTCTTGGTCTCGATGTCCACGTCGTCAGGCCAGTGCCTGGCGGCGAATGTGCCGGGACGCTCCGAATAATAGAACATGAACGCGGTGTCGTAACCGACCTCCTCGAAGAGGCTCAGTGTCTGCTTGTGGTCCTCCTCCGTCTCGGTGCAGAAGCCGGCGATGACGTCGGTGGTGATGCCGCAGTCGGGAATGATGTTGCGGATCTTCTTCACCCTGGAGAGGTACCACTCGCGTGTGTAGCGGCGGCGCATCTTCTCCAGCATGCGGTTGGAGCCGGACTGAACCGGGAAATGGATGTGCTTGCAGATATTGTCGTACGCGGCCATGGTATAGATGACCTCGTCGGAGAAATCCTGGGGGTTGGAGGTGGAGAAGCGCACGCGAAGCTCTGGGCTGATGAGCGCGACCTTCTCCAGGAGCTGCGCGAATGTCACTTCACCCTCTTCGCCTTTCCAATGATAAGAGTCGACGTTCTGGCCGAGCAGGGTGACCTCGCGGTAACCGCGGCTGAAGCAGTCGCAGGCCTCCCGCACGATGGTGCGGGGGTCGCGGCTCCGCTCCGCGCCGCGGGTATACGGCACCACGCAGTATGAGCAGACATTGTTGCAGCCGCGCATTATGGAAATGAATGCAGAAACGCCGTTGGAATCAATCCTGACAG
>JBGUGW010000051.1:0-6771 GCA_045111695.1 Candidatus Cryptobacteroides sp.
AAAGTACGGAAATGATTGCGGCCGCTCCGAGTCCGCCCTTGCGGACGAACGATCCCAGCGGCGCTCCGATGAAGAAGAGTATCAGGCAGGCAAGCGCCTGCACGAAGCGCCTCAGGACCTCGAGGTCGGCGCGGCGGATGTAGAACTGGTATTCGTACACGTCGCGGTTCATGTTCCTGAGCTCGTTCTCGGCCGATTTCGCCTTTTCGGCGGCCATGGCGTAGGCGTTGGCCTTAGACTCGGGGGTGTCCCACTTCATGAAGTTCTCATCCTCGAAATTGGGCAGGTTCTTGCGGCGCACCGATGTGTCCAGCTGGGTCCTCTTCTCAAAACCGATGATGGAGTTGAACGTCTTTTTCTGAAGGTCGTAGGCCGTATCGTACTTCTTGTGGAGGGTGTCCTGGTAGTTGGTCAGGTCCTCGAGGTTCATCGACTTGATCTGGTCGCTGAAGCGGGTGCTGTCAGACTTCTCGAACGAATAGTTCTCAAGCGGGATGATGAGGTCCTGGCTCCTGAAGAAAAGCTTCTGGAGCTCGAGGATCGTGTCCCTGTACTGCCTGGTGTTGGTCTCATTGTAGGTGGTGCCGTTGTACAGCGAGAATGAAAGGTAGTCCTTGTTGGAGGACATCTTCATCAGGGCCGAATCGGCGAGGGTGACACTTGTGTTGCCCTTGTTGCCGGTATGGTCATAGACCATCACTCCGTACATCATGCCGCTGGCGTCGTTCCTGTCCTCTATCCTGAGGACATAGCCTTCGATGCCGTCATAGAAGATGCCCGCGGGTATCTTGATCTCGTCCTTGGTCTTGTTGATGTCGTCGCGGAGCGTGTAGATCTTGTCGTACGCTACCGGCACGAGGTCATTGGCCGAATAGAATGCAAGGACGCTGATGATGGCTGATGAGATGAAGAGCGGCGCCATGATGCGCACCAGCGAGACGCCGGCGCTCTTGACCGCGATGAGCTCGTTGTTCTCGCTCATCTGGCCTATGGTCCACATCGAGGCGAGGAGCGTGGCAAGGGGCATGGCGAGGGGCAGGATGGTGCATCCTCCCCACATCAGGAATTCCAGTATGACGCTGAAAGACAATCCCTTGCCTACAAGTTCGTCGATATAGACCCAGAGGAACTGCATCACCAGGATGAACATGACGACCAGCAGGATCGCTACGAACGGTCCTATGAAGGATTTGAGTATGAACCTGTCCAGTCGTTTCATGTACGGGATGCCTTCTCTATGGGATGCCTATTTGGCGGCGATGGCTTTCAGGGCCTCGAGCGCGTCGGACAGGCCTTCAACATCCTTGCCACCTGCGGTGGCGAGGACGGGCTGTCCGCCGCCGCCGCCCTGGATGAACTTGGCCGCCTCACGGATTTCCTTGCCGGCGTTGTGTCCGGCGGCCACGAGGTCGTCGGAGTAGGCCAGCAGGAGCTGGGGCTTGCCCTCGAATTCGTATGCGGCGATGATGGCTGTACCCTTCATCTCTTTCTGGAGAGCGAGGGCAGCGTTGCGCATCATGGCAGGTTCGACAGTTGCCTTGCTGACGAGCAGCTTGACGCCATTCACTACTTCAGCCCTATCGGAAAGCTTCTTTGCGAAGTCGGCAGCTTTCTGACGGGAGAACTCCTCAGCCTGCTTCTTGAAAGTGGCGTTGTCCTCGATGAGCTTGGAGATGGCTCCAGTGAGGTCGGGGACATTGTTGAAGAAGGCCTTGGCGGTCCTGAGCATATCCTGGATGCCTCCGACGAAAGCCTCGGCTTCCTCGCCGGTGACGGCCTCGATGCGGCGGATGCCGGCGGCGATGGCCGATTCGCTGACGATCTTGAAGAATCCGATGTTGCCGGTGGCGGAGGTGTGGCATCCGCCGCAGAGCTCGACGCTGGGGCCGAACTTCACAACGCGGACGCGGTCTCCATACTTCTCCCCGAACAGCGCCATGGCGCCCATTCCACGGGCTTCATCCATGGTCGCGGAGCGATTTTCGGCTAGAGGGAAATTGCTGCGTATCAGTTCGTTGACACGGCGCTCCACCTGCGCGATCTGCTCGTCGGAGAGCTTCTCGAAGTGTGAGAAATCGAAGCGGAAACCCTTGTCGGAGACGAAGGAACCCTTCTGCTCCACATGGGTGCCGAGTATCTCGCGCAGGGCGCGGTGCATCAGGTGCGTGCAGCTGTGGTTGTTGGCGATGCGCTGCCTGCGGGCTGCATCCACGACGAGCCTGAAGGCTCCGGTGCAGTCCTGCGGCAGGCGCTCGGCGATGTGTATGGTGAGGTTGTTCTCCTTGACGGTGTTGAGGACGCGTATGCGCTCTCCGTCCTCGCACTCGATGTATCCGGTATCGCCGATCTCGCCGCCCATCTCGCCGTAGAACGGAGTGCGGTCGAAGACGAGCTGCAGCATTTCCTTGTTCTTCTGGACGACGGTGCGCTGCTTGAGCATGAGGGCGCCGTCCACCTCGGTGGTGTCGAAACCGACGAACTCGACTTCCTCGCCGCCGTGGTACTCGACCCAGTCGCCGAAGGTGTTGGCGGTGGCATTGCGCGCACGCTCCTTCTGCTTGCGGAGCTCCTCCTGGAATCCGTCCATGTCGACGGTGAAACCGTTCTCGCCCGCTATGAGCTGGGTGAGGTCAATGGGGAATCCGTAGGTGTCGTAGAGCGTGAAGGCGTTGACGCCGTCAAGCACCTTGTCCTTGGAGGTGGCGATGTATTCGTTCAGTAGCTTGATGCCGCGGTCGAGGGTGCGCAGGAAGGCCATTTCCTCCTCGCGGATGACGTTCTCGATGAGCTTCTGCTGGGCCTTGATCTCCGGATAGGCGTCGCCCATATCGTCAACGAGCTGCTGGACGAGACGGCAGAGGAAAGGCTCGGAGAGGCCGAGGAAGGTGTAGCCGTAACGGACGGCGCGGCGCAGGATCCTGCGGATCACGTAGCCGGCCTTGACGTTGGACGGCAACTGGCCGTCGGCGATGGAGAAGCTGATGGCACGGATGTGGTCGGCGATGACGCGCATCGCGACATCCGTGTCATGGCTTTCGCCATACTTGTGGACGGAGAGCTCGCCGATGCGGGCAAGCATGCCGCTGAACACGTCGGTGTCATAGTTGGAATTCTTGCCCTGGAGGACGGCGCAGAGGCGCTCGAAGCCCATGCCTGTGTCGATGTTCTTGGCCGGCAGCGGCTCAAGATGACCGTCGGAAAGGCGCTGGAATTCCATGAACACGAGGTTCCAGATCTCGATTACGTGGGGGTCGCTCATGTTGACGAGGTCGCGTCCGGGAACTCCGGAAGCGCGCTCCTCGGCGGAGCGGATGTCGATGTGTATCTCGCTGGAGGGACCGCACGGACCCGTGTCGCCCATCTCCCAGAAATTGTCGTGCTTGTTGCCGAGGATGATGTGGTCCTCGGGAAGGTGCTTGAGCCATGCCTGCTTTGCCTCCTCGTCCATTGCGGTTCCGTCCTCGGCGGAACCCTCGAACACGGTGGCGTAAAGCTCCTTGGGGTCAATGCCGTAGACCTCGGTCAGGAGCTCCCAGGCCATGTCGATGGCCTCTTTCTTGAAATAGTCGCCGAAGCTCCAGTTGCCCAGCATCTCGAACATGGTGTGGTGGTAGGTGTCGTGTCCCACCTCCTCAAGGTCGTTGTGCTTGCCGCTCACGCGGAGGCATTTCTGCGAGTCCGCAGCGCGGTTGTACCCGGACTTGGTATTGCCCAGGAATATATCCTTGAACTGGTTCATGCCGGCATTGGTGAACATGAGGGTAGGATCGTTCTTCACTACCATCGGCGCCGAGGGTACGATAGTGTGCCCCTTGGACGCGAAATAATCCAGGAATCTCTGCCTGATCTCTTTGGAAGTCATAATACCTTATATTAACGCAGACTGCAAAAATAGCACATTTTCGGCAAAAAAAGAGTATATTTGCCCGAATATGTCCAAGTTCAGGAAGTATAGTCTCAATCCCGATACCCTGATGTACGAGTTGAGGGAAGTGTCCAAGAGGACCATCTTCGCCAAGGCCACCCTCGTGTTCCTCGGCAGCGTGGCCCTGGCCGTGCTGTACTTCTTCCTCTATACCAGGGTCCTGGGCAATGAATCCCCGAAAATGGCCATCCTCCGGCGTAACAACGCCCGCTGGGTCTCGCGCATGGAGGTACTCAACCGCCGTCTCGACGGCTATGAGTCCACGCTGAAGGCCCTGGAGTCCAGGAACGACGACATTTACCGCTCAATCTTCGGAATGAATGAGATTCCCGAGGAGTTACGCCATTCCGGCATCGGCGGTCTGAACCGCTATGACTATCTGGCTGATGCCCAGCCCGGAAGCCCGCTCCGCAGCACTGCCGTCCGGCTTGACCATCTCACCAAGGAAAGTTATGTCCAGAGCAAGTCCTTCGACGAGGTCGCCACGCTTTCACGGCGCGCGGGGGACATGGCCTCCTGCATCCCTGCCATTCCTCCTTTCAGCCCCGTGAAAGGCAAGTACAACCTTTCAAGCCCCTTCGGCTACCGCAACGACCCCATGACCGGCGAGACCAAATATCATGACGGACAGGACTTTGCCATGGATCCGGGCACGCCCGTCTATGCCACCGGCGACGGGGTGGTGGAGTATGTGAAATTCAGCTTCACCGGCTACGGCAACGAGATCCTTATAGACCACGGCTTCGGCTACAAGACCCGATATGCCCACATGAGCATCATCAGCGTGGCCGAGGGCATGAAGCTCAAGCGCGGCGACTGCATAGGCGAGAGCGGCAACTCCGGCAAGTCTACGGGACCGCACCTGCACTACGAGGTGCTCTACCGCGACGAGCGCGTAAACCCCATGAACTATCTCGACATGGACATGTCGGTACAGGAATATTCGGAAATGGTCCGCAAGCGCGGCGATGAGACCAAGGAACTGCTGCAGCAGTCGTTCAGGACAAGGAGAAGATGAGCCGGGAACAGTACATAATCGACAGGAACCTGCGTTTTAGACGCTCCACCCGTACCATATGGAACGTGGTGAAGAGCATCCTTAAGTACACTGTCGCCACGGTGTCGCTGACGGTGTTCTATTATATCATCTTCGCCCTCGTCATCAATACAGATTCCGAGCGCAAGCTGATCCGCGAGAACCGCCTGTACGAGAAGACTTACAACGACATGCTCGAGCGTGAGCGCCTTCTCTCCGACGTCATCGACGGCCTGGAGGTCAAGGACAACCAGATATACGAGGAGATCTTCCACGCTGCGGCTCCGCGCATAGAGTCCCTGCTCGCCGACGACTATCTTGCGGCGGTGGACTCCATTCCGGACACGGAAATGGTCATGTACGTCGCCGGCAAGGTCAGCGACGCCGACGCCAGGGCCGCGAGGATCGAGGCGGATTTCCGCAGGGTCCTGGCTGCGCTTGCGGAGGAGGGGACCGCCCTTCCGCCGATGTCGCTGCCCCTCGACACCCTTTCATTCGCCCAGGTGGGCGCTTCCGTCGGGCAGAAGGTCAACCCCATCTACAAGGTCGAGACGCTGCATACGGGAGTGGACCTCATCGCCCCGCAGGGCGACCCGGTCCTGGCCGTGGCTGACGGCACCGTGACGGACGTCGTCACGTCGCGCAAGGGCCACGGCAACATCGTCGAGATCACCCACGCCGGCGGGTATGTCACACGCTACGGCCATCTCGCCGACATCAAGGTCTCCAAGGGCCAGCGCGTCGCGCGCGGCAAGAGGATCGCATCCGTCGGCATCTCCGGCAACACCTTCGCTCCGCACCTGCATTTCGAGATGCTAAAGGACGGGGAGTATGTGGATCCCGCCGCTTATTTCTTCGCCGGAGTGACGCCCGACGGCTATGCCGGCATCCAGCTCATGGCTTCCCGCACGGGACAGTCGCTTGATTGACACTAAAACTACAGCTATATGGAGAAATTGTACTACAGCATCGGCGAAGCCGCCCAAGCCATTGGGGAGAGCACTTCCCTCGTGAGATACTGGACCAACGAATTCGACCGGCACTTCAAGGTCAAGCGCTCGTCGCGCGGGGACCGCAAGTACACCGCAGAGGACATCGACACCCTCAAGCAGATCCACTATCTGGTCAACGTCAAGGGCATGACCCTGGAAGGCGTGGACAAGGCCCTGAAGGAGAACAAGGGAGCGGTAGACCGCAGCGTCAAGGTGCTCGAATCCTTGAAAACCATCCGCGACCAGTTGGTCGAGGTGAAAAAGGCTTTATAAACACGATTTTTTTCGTATCTTTGCAGTTCATAATCAAAGAAACAGTTTCTATAGATATGGCCAAGAAAATCAAGAAGGTGGAGACACCTATAGACCAGAGGGAGACTTTCGTTTCCCTGCAGAAGAACTTCGCGGATTCGGAGCTGAGCGTAGAGGAGAAACTCAAGGTCCTCTATGACCTTCAGAAGGCCGATGTCGCCATAGACAAGATCATCCAGCTCAGGGGCGAGCTTCCCGACGAGGTCGAGATGCTCGAGAACGAGGTCGCAGACCTCAAGGCCAAGGTTGCCCAGGAGACGGAAGTGATCGACAAGTTCAACAAGTCCATCGCCGCCAACAAGCAGAATATCATCGACCTTGACGAGGAGATCGCCAAGTACCAGGCCCAGCTGGAGAACATCTCCAATAGCCGCGAGTTCGACTCCATCAACAAGGAGATCGAGAACCAGGGCTACCTGCGCCAGATATCGGAGAAGAACATCAACGACTCCAAGATGGCCATCGCCAACAAGAAGGCCGCCATCGAGGACCTCAAGCATGTCATC
>JBGUGW010000052.1:0-5473 GCA_045111695.1 Candidatus Cryptobacteroides sp.
GAGAATCCTGACGGGATACAGCCCGCGGACAAGGACGGGACCGTCATCCTGCGCTATTCCGACAATGGAGTGCCCGCGGCCGTCGCCTTCGACCCGAAGGGATACCGCGCGGTCAGTTTCGGATTCCCGCTCGAGGTGCTCAAGGACGCTGATGTCATCGAAACTCTATTGCATCGATCTGTTGAATATATCAGTGACAAGAAATGAATGACAGGGAAAGACAAATCATCGGACTGATCCACCGCGAGGTCAAACCCGCCCTCGGCTGCACCGAGCCCATAGCCGTAGCCCTGGCCGTGGCAAAAGCCGTCGAGATACTCCAGACGGACAGTGACCTGGAAAGGCTTAAGGCTGACATGCTCATAAATGTCGCCGTAAGCGGCAACATCCTCAAGAACGGCATGGGCGTTGGCATACCTGGTACCGGAATGACCGGACTGCATATCGCGGCAGCCCTCGGCGCCGTGTGCGGACGCTCCGCCTACGGGCTGGAAGTCCTCGGGGACATGGATGAAGCATCCCTGGCCAGGGCCAAGGAACTGGTGGAGAAAAAAGCCACGAAGATAAGCATAGCCGACACCGCCCACAAGCTCTATGTCAGCGCTGAGGTATCGGCCGGAGGGCGTTCCGCAACGGCCGTCATCGAGGATAGCCATGACAAGATAGTCAAGACCATGCTCGGGGACAAAGTGCTGACGGAGAACGGCGAAGGCGGTTCCGAAGAAGAAACGGGCGATTATGGGCTGACGGTACGGGAGATCCTTGATTTCGCCATTTCCGCCGCCGCGGAAGACATAGAATTCATCCTGGACGACAAACGGCTTAACATCCCGCTGGCCAAGGAAGGCATGGCCGGGAAATACGGCCTCTGCGTCGGGCAGACCATCCTGAAGGACAATTCAGGACTGTTCGGCGACCACTTCATGGCTTACGCAATGGCCATGACCGCCGCAGCCTCGGATGCGAGGATGGCGGGCTGCACGCTGGCCGCCATGAGCAACTCCGGCAGCGGCAACCAGGGCATCACGGTCAGCGTCCCCGTCATCGCCTACGCGGAGCGCTACGGCGTCGATGACGAAAAGTTGTCCAGGGCCTTGATACTCAGCAACCTGATAGCCATACACATCAAGAGCTACCTCGGTCCCCTGTCGGCGCTTTGCGGCTGTGTGGTCGCCTCGACCGGCGCCGCCTGCGGCATCACATGGCTGATGGGCGGCGGCTATCCAGAGATCTGCGCCACCATCAAGAACATGAGCGGCAGCATCACCGGTATGGTATGCGACGGTGCCAAGGTTGGCTGCGCCATGAAGGTCGCCTCCGGCGTGTCCAGCGCCATCCAGTCAGCGATGCTGTCCCTCGACGGACACTGCGTCAGCGAGCACGACGGCATCATCGACCGAGACATAGAGCAGACAATACAAAACCTCGGCCGTGTAGGCTCCGTTGGAATGGAGCAGACGGACGAGGTCATTCTCGATATCATGGTCTGCAAGTAGCAGACCGGACGGGCCTAGAGCCCCTTGCTGACAAGATATTCTCCGATCTGGACGGCGTTGAGCGCGGCGCCCTTCTTGATCTGGTCTCCGGAGAGCCACAGAGTGATGCCGTTCTCGTTCGCAAGGTCCTTGCGGACGCGGCCGACATAGACGTCGTCTTTGCCGCCGGTGAACAGGGGCATGGGATAGGTCTTGGTCGCGGGATTGTCCTGCAGGGTGACGCCGGGAGCGGCCGCAATGGCCTTCTGGACCTCCTCGACGGACAGCGGACGCTCGGTCTCCACCCAGACTGCTTCGGAGTGCGAACGGAGCGCGGAGATGCGTACGCACATGGCGGAGCACTTAACGTCGGAGTGCAGGATCTTGCGCGTCTCGTTGAACATCTTCATCTCTTCCTTGGTATAGCCGTTGTCGGTGAAAACGTCGATCTGGGGGATGACGTTATAGGCGAGCTGGTATGCGAACTTATTGACGGTCACGGGTTTGTTCTCAACGATCTCACGATACTGCTGCTCAAGCTCGAGCATGGCCTGGGCACCGGCGCCGGAAGCCGACTGGTAGCTGGCCACATGCACGCGGGTGATGTGCGAAAGCGCCTCGATGGGCTTGAGCACCACTACCATCATGATGGTGGTGCAGTTGGGGTTGGCGATGATGCCGCGTGGACGGACGAGGGCATCTTCGGCATTGCACTCGGGCACTACTAGGGGAACGTCGGCATCCATGCGGAAGGCGCTGGAGTTGTCGATCATGACAGCGCCGTATTTCGTAATGGTCTCGGCAAACTCCTTGGAAGTTCCGGCACCGGCAGAAGTGAAGGCGATGTCGATATCCTTGAAATCATCATTGTGCTGGAGGAGCTTGACAGTGATGTCCTTGCCCTTGAACTTATAGGTGCTGCCCGCACTGCGGGGCGAGCCGAAAAGGGTGAGTTCGGCGATAGGGAAATCGCGCTCTTCGAGAACCTTGAGGAATTCCTGACCGACGGCGCCGCTTGCGCCGACTACGGCCACATTGTATAATTTCTTCATATTTCCTGCATATTTATTTGATGAATCCGTATTCGATAAGTCTTGCCCGGAGTTTGGCTTCATTCTCCGGCAGGAGGTCGCACAGCGGTCCGCGTACGCCTCCCACTTCCATGCCCATCATGTTCATGGCAGCCTTTACAGGCATAGGGTTGGTCTCGATGAAGAGGCTCTTGATGAGATTGTAAGCCTTGAGCTGCATCGCCGCCGCAGAGGCGAAATCCCCCCGCAGGCAGGCGTCCGTCAGGTCCGCAACGCCGCGCGGATCGATGTTGGCCCATACGGAGATGACCCCCTGGGCGCCGAGGGCCATCATGGCCACAGTCTCGTCGTCGTTGCCGCTCCAGACATTGAGGTCGTCACCGCAGGCGGCCAGGGTGGCTGCCACTCCCCCGATATTGGAGTTGGCATCCTTCACGCCGTTGATCATAGGGTGCTGCGAAAGGATCTTCAGGGTATCCACCGAAGCGCTCATGCCAGTACGGCTGGGAACGCTGTACACGATGATGGGGGTATGGACGTTGTCCGCAAGGTACTCGTAATGCTTTACGAGTCCGTGCTGCGAAGTCTTGTTGTAATACGGGGTGACTACGAGGAGAGCGTCAGCTCCGGCCTTCTCGGCCTCGAGGCTGAGCTCAAGGGCATGGCCGGTGTCGTTGCTGCCCGTTCCGGCAACAACCTTGATGCGGCCCGCCACATAGTCTATGCAGTCCTTTATGAGGGCGACGTGCTCATCATCCTTGAGGGTGGCGCTTTCGCCGGTGGTGCCGCAGACCGTGATGGCAGCGGTACCGCCGGCGATCTGTTTATCCACGAGCTCATGGAACTTGGCGTAGTTGACCTTGCCCTCCTTGGTGAAGGGAGTGACGATGGCTACCGAAGAGCCGCGGAAAACAGGTGCTTTCATGGTACTGATGGTTTAATTATTTCTGAGTGTTGAACAGACTGGCGCTAAGGGCCCTGAGAGCCCGGTTCTTGTCCTCCCCGCGCACGAGGAAGGAGATATTGTAGTTGCTTCCGCCGTAGGAAACCATACGAACGGGGACGCTCTTCATGGCCTCCATGGCGCGGGATTCGAAACCGACATTCTCCCAGTTCATATCACCGACGACGCAGACGATGCACATGTCGAGGTCCACGGAGACGGTGCCGTATTTCTTGAGTTCATGGACGATCTCATTGAGATGGGCGGTATTGTCCACAGACATAGAGACACCGACCTCGGAGGTACAGATCATGTCGATGGAGGTCTTGTACTTCTCGAAGATCTCGAACACGCGGCGCAGGAAACCGTAGGTCATGAGCATGCGGGAGGACTTGATACGGATGGCAGCGATGTTGTCCTTAGCCGCAACGGCCTTTATGAGGCCTTCCTCCAGTTCGTTGTTGATCAGGGTGCCTTCGGCATCGGGCTGCATGGTATTGAGGATGCGGACCGGAATGTTGGCGTTCTTGGCCGGCAGGATGCAGGTCGGATGAAGGACCTTGGCGCCGAAATATGCCAGCTCAGAAGCTTCCTCGAAATGGATGTGATGCACGGCGGTGGTATGGTCGACCACGCGGGGGTCGTTGTTGTGCATGCCGTCGATGTCGGTCCATATCTGGATCTCCTCGGCCCCGATGGCGGCGCCGACAAGCGAAGCGGTATAGTCGGAGCCTCCGCGCTGGAGATTGTCGACATCTCCCGCCGAATTGCGGCAGATGAAGCCCTGGGTGATATAGAGGTAGGCCTGCTTCTGCTCCAGCATGTCGCCGAGATGGTCGGCGATGTACGGGATGTCAGGCTCGCCCGCAGGGTCGAGGCGCATGAAATTGAGGGCGGGCAGGAGCACGACGTCCTTGCCCTGCTCCTGCAGGTAGAACGTGAACATGTTGGTAGACATGATCTCTCCCTGAGCTAGGACTTCCTTCTCCTCGACCGGACCGAAATGCTTACCGGCGAAGGAGCGGAGGAAAGAAAAAACTCCTGCGAGCACCTCGCGGGCCTTGTCGGCATATTCCTTCGATGAATAAAGCTCGCCGACATGCTTGGTATATTTCATCTCAAGGGCGCCGATGGTGTCGGCAGCGCCCTCGGAGTTGCCGTTGGTGTAATAGTTGGCGATCTCGACCAGGGAATTGGTCGTTCCGGACATGGCGGAAAGGACGACGATCTTGCGCTCTCCGTCGTCGATAAGGCCGGCGACGCCCTTCATCCTGTGTGCGGAGCCCACTGAGGAGCCTCCGAATTTCAATACTTTCATCTTATCTCGGGGAATTAAATCAAATCCTTGAAAAGGTCGTCCATCCCGAGCAGTCCGGAATGGGCGGCTGTATACTCCGCGGCCAGGACGGCGCCGAGGGCGAAGCCCCTGCGCGACTTGGCTTCATGGGTGATGACGATGCGGTCGGCATCGCTCTCATAGCGCACCGTATGGATGCCGGGGACCTCATCGTGACGGTAGCTGAAGATCTGCAGCGCAGGACCGGCCACTGGAGCCTTCATGCTCTCCACCTCGCCGAGGGGGGCCAGTTCGTTGGTCCAGGAATCCTTCCTGGAGAGCTTTGAGAGCAGGCTTTCGGCCAGGGTGACCGCCGTACCGCTCGGAGAGTCGAGTTTGTGGCAGTGATGCACCTCGTCCATGGCGACATCGTATCCATCGAACTTGTCCATGATGCCGGCGAGGTAACTGTTGACAGCGGAGAATATATATACACCTATGCTGAAGTTGCTGCTCCAGAAAAGGGTGCGGCCGTCCGCGCACAGCGCCTCCATCTCGGCGCGATGGTCGGCGAACCACCCGGTTGTGCCGCTGACTACCTTGAGTCCGGCATCGAAGGCTTTCCTGACATTGGAATAAGCGGAGGAAGGCATCGAGAACTCGATGGCGACATCCGCGCTGCGGAATGCATCGGAGTCGAAGGCCTCGGGGTTGTCCACATCTACGGTGCACACAATCTCGTGGCCGC
>JBGUGW010000053.1:0-12757 GCA_045111695.1 Candidatus Cryptobacteroides sp.
ACAAACACCTCAACGGCAATCTCATCCTGGAATGTCGTAGTCTTCTTATAGGAGCAGTGAACCTCGGTGACGGGAGAAACGACTCCCTCGGCTTCCATTTTCTCGAAGCCGTAGCCTATGCGGTCGAGCATGTCGATGCGCGACTCTTCCATGAAACGGATATAATTGGAGTGATGAGTGACGCCCATACGGTCACACTCATAATACTTTACCTTGTGGATATAAGGTTCTATCATAGTGATTTACAGTTTATTCAATACATTTCGAAGGTCCTCCGCCAGGGAGGTGTTGTAACCTTGCGAGAAATAGACGATGCGGCCAAAACTGTCGCCGACGGCGACAACCGGCAGGCGGAAGGATTCCGCCCCAGCGCCGGAGGCGAGCATGTCGGCGACTTTGCCGCCCGCGTCGATGCCATATACGACATTGTCCAGACCGACGTCGAATGACGGCACTGACGGCACGGCTGAAGATGCAGTCAGGCCGCCGAGCACAACGAGCGGACGCCCCCAGGCGTTCAGCTCGGCGGACACGGCTCCGAGCTGCCGGATGGCATGGACGGAAGGCTCGTCGCCACGCCCCAGCACGGCGACGAGGAAATACCCGCGGCCCGTGGCCGACAGGATGGAGGTCTCGGCCGCGGGGCTCCCTGCCACAGATGCCGAAGCGTCAGCTGGAGCTGCTGCGGCCGATGCTGGCAGGAAAGTCTGTTCGGCATCAAAAGATCCGAGAACAGGAAGCCCCGACGATGATGAACGGATTTCGAGCGGGACTACAATGCGCTCCCCTTCCCTGACATTAAAGAATGACACCCGGGAGAGCACGCTGCCGTCAGCCAGGCGACGGCCGGTAGTCAGCATATAATACCCTTCGTCCAGGCCATAAGGATCAGCGAAAAGCGAACAGTAATCCAAAGGCCCGTCCTCATTGAAAGTCAGAAGCTTACAAGTCATCAGGCCATCTTCGTCGACGACCTTGGACAATGTAAAATGGGTATAGTACAGGGGATTGTCGGAATATGCCGGAGCGGTCCTCTCGAAAGCATCTTCGGGAATGCCCAGACACAGACGGCCCTGCGGGGCTTCAGCATCCAGGACTATGTCAATCCAGCGGCCGTCCTCCAGATACTGGGCCTTGCCCGTTACCTCATCGAGCCGTGCCGGGAATCCGAACTTGCGGCACATAGCGACAAAGAAAATGTCGCGTGAACGCGAATCGGCCGTACGGCTGCGCCAGACGAAGACGGGCGGAATCCGCAGCCCCTGCGGGTTGGCGACATCGTCGAGGGAGACATTCTCGCACACCCATTCATAAATATCTACCGGAGATGAAAATGCCAGTCCCTCCCCTATCTCATCGAAAAACGGGAACAACGCCTCATACTCGATACGCGGACAATCCTTCCATCTCCTGAATCCTCCCTGGTCCACATGCATCAGAGCATCTTCAAGCACGTCCGAGGTAACATCATTCAAGTCCTTGGATGACAAGGAATTCAGTATCTCTTGAGCGACAGGGCCATGTCCGCTTAGAAACGCGGTTGTAACGGAGGAATTACCGTGCGGCCGGGCAGCCCGGAGGGCGTCCTCGGCCGCCAGGCGCCGCGCATTGTCCGCCACTTGCTCCGCGGTGGCGGCGGACGGCAGCGGCCGCTCGACCGGCGGCACTATATCGAAATCCAAGGAGAATTCCTCACCGGACCTATGGTCAAGTACGACTGTCACGCTGTCTGAAGAAGCCTTGGCCAGCCCGAAGCGTTCACCGGCCGAAGCCCATACCATGATGTCTCCTAATCCGGTGTCCAAAGCGGCCTGCCCAGAAGCATCGGCCTTGTAGGAGGCGACGGTATAGTACTCTGCGTAATTGTAGATCTTGAACTCAACCGAAGCGTCCGGGACCGGACTCCCCTGCGCATCGACGACCATAACGGTCGTCCTGCGCGCAGGGACATACCCCCGGATCACATTAATCTCAGTATATGCAGCGGTCCTGGAGATGACATCTTCCGGGCCGTCATAGTCCCCGAATACCTTGGTATGCAGCAACATAGCTCTGGATACAGAACCATTGAACCAGCCCATGTCCAAGACCGGCTCCGGCTCACAGGCACCCATGAAGTGCCAGCCGCCGTCCACATATACCTCCACCCAGGCGTGGTTGTCGTCCGTGTGGGCCCAGCGCGGCGTATAGACCTGCCTTGCAGGTATGCCCGCCGCCCTCAGCGCCGCCACCGCCAGCACGGACTCCTCGCCGCAGCGGCCGTATCCGGCGCGGATTGTCGCCATAGGCGACGATGTCCGCGCATCCGACGGCCGGTACGTCGCCCTCTCGTGGCACCAATGGTTCACCTCGAGGGCCGCCTCGGCCATCGTCATACCATGCACCCTGACACAAAGTGAATCGGCATACACCAGCCGGAAATCGTCAAGAGTCTCATTGTTCACCCTCAGCGGCAGCACGAAATGCCTGAACTCCCTCTCGGGCACATCCCAGCCCATCCTTTCACGAACCTCAAGGGTCTTCTCCACATTCTCTCCCCACCATGCCTCGGAGTACATCACCCTGTCCGGCAGCGGCATGCTGTCGTACAGGAACTGCATATAATCCCGCTCCCCAGTCCCGCAAGAAAAGCACAGGAAAAGGGAAACAAGGGCAGTCAGGCACTTTCGGGATTCCATATCCGGCATTTTTTCCGTAAATATAACAAAAATGATTATATTTGTTTGTTTGAACCCTAAGCCGGGTGCGAAACGGCCACCAAAACAGCCTTATGAACAAAACAACCACATTATTGATATCCGCCGCCTTCATGCTGGCCGCCTGTACGCCCGGCGCCTTGAAGACCAGATACGGGGTGCTCGTCAACACCGATGACGGCTCCTTCGTCAGGATCGGGGTTGTTACCGACGACATTATCCATGTAGAGGCTGTTCCTTCAGGCGGCAGGCTTCCCACAAAGAAATCCCTGATGGTCGTGCCGCAGAAGCCCGGTGCGAAGTACACGGTCACTAAGACTGACAGCACGGTGGAGATCCTTACCGCTTCGCTCAAAGTGACGGCCCGCTATAAGGACGGACGCATCAGCTACGCGAATGCAGACGGCACGCCCGTCACTGAGGAGATCGCCCGCGAGTTCACCCCCATCGAGGTGGACGGGGACAAGGGCTGGACCGTGCACCAGACGTTCTATTCCCCTGAAGATGAGGCGTTTTACGGCCTGGGCCAGCACCAGGCCGACGAGTGGAACTACAAGGGCAAGAACGAAGAACTTTATCAATACAACACCAAGATAGCCGTCCCGTTCATCGTTTCTTCCAAGAATTACGGCATCCTCTGGGACAGCTACTCATTCCTCCGCTGGGGTGATCCAAGGGATTATCTCCATCTCGGCGAAGTATTCACGTTGTATGACAAGAATGGCAAAGAAGGCGCACTGACAGGCACTTATGTCCCGGCTATCCGTCGCCCAGACGGACCCGACTGGCCACAGCACAACATCCAAATCCGCCGCGAGACCGCCATCAACCAGGAGTATCTCATAACCCCGGACTGCGAGAAAGTCCAAGGCGCGCCCGATTTCGTTTTTGCGGGTTCGCACGTGACCTTCGAGGGTGAGATCGAGCCCAAGGAAAGCGGAACTTTCCGCTTCCTCCTGTACTATGCAGGCTACACCAAGGTCTTCGTCGACGGCGAACTCGTCGTCCCCGAGATCTGGCGCACCGCCTGGAATCCCAACAGCCACAAGTTCGCCGTCGACCTCGAGGAGGGCAAGCGTGTGCCCGTCCGCATTGAATGGGAGCCGGACGGAGGTACCAGCTACTGCGGCCTCCGTGTGCTCAGCCCAGTTGCGGACGAGGTCCAGGGACAGATGTCCTGGTGGGGCGAGATGCAGGACAGGATCGACTACTACTTCATCAAGGGCGAGAATATCGACAAGGTCATAAGCGGCTACCGTACCCTCACGGGCAAGGCCCAGATCATGCCCAAATGGGCCATGGGCTACTGGCAGAGCCGTGAGCGCTATACCAACCAGTTCGAGCTGGTTGCTACCCTGAGGGAGTTCCGCGAGCGCGGCATCCCTATTGACAACATCGTCCAGGACTGGCAGTACTGGGATGACGACCAGTGGGGCAGCCACGAGTTCAACAAGGACCGCTACCCCAGGCCGAAGGCAATGGTGGACTCAGTACACGCCATGGGCGGTCGGTTCATGATCAGTGTATGGCCCAAGTTCTATACCAACACCGAGCATTTCAGGGAGCTGAACGAAAAGGGATGGATGTACCAGGTTCCGGTAACGGACAGTGTAGAGGACTGGTTGGGCTACCAGCAGTCTTTCTACGATGCATATGCCGAGGGAGCCAGGAAGCTCTTCTGGAAGCAGATGTACGACCACCTCTACCCTATCGGCGTCGACGCATGGTGGATGGATGCCAGCGAACCCAATATCCACGACTGCACGGACATGGACTACCGCAAGGCCATGCAGGGCCCGACAGCACTTGGATCATCGACGGAGTATTTCAACGCCTATGCGCTGATGAACGCCGAGGCTATATATGACGGACAGAGGGGCGTGGACAACGATACCCGCGTATTCCTGCTCACCCGTAACGGCTTCGCCGGACTCCAGCGCTACTCCACCGCCTCATGGAGCGGTGACATCGGCACGCGCTGGGAGGACATGAAGACCCAGATAACCGCCGGACTGAACTATTCGCTCAGCGGCATCCCGTTCTGGGGCCAGGACATCGGCGGCTTCAGCGTCGAGAACCGCTACGCCATGGCGCAGCGCATCTTCGACGCCACCGGCAACGAGACCGACGACCTCAAGGAATGGCGCGAGCTCCAGGCCCGCTGGCATCAGTGGGGCGTGTTCTGTCCGCTGTACCGCGCCCACGGCCAGTTCCCTTACAGGGAGCCATGGAACATAGCCCCGGAGGGGCATCCCGCTTACGAGACCATCGTCGCACAGGACCGCCTTCGCTACAGGCTGATGCCTTATATCTATACCCTGGATTCCCGCGTATGGTTCGATGATTATACCATCATGCGAGGTTTGGTGATGGACTTCACCGACGATCCGGTGGCGCGTAATACTGATGACGAATTCATGTTCGGCGACGCGTTCCTGGTCTGCCCGGTATATGAGTACAAGGCGCGCAGCCGCGAAGTGTACCTACCCGAAGGGGGCTGGTACGACTTCAGCAGTGGCAACTACTATGATGGAGGCTCGCATTTCATCGCCGCCGCCCCCTTTGACCACATCCCTGTCTACGTCCGCGCCGGAAGCATAGTCCCGATGGGACCCGATATCGAGTACACCGCCCAGGAACAGGACGGATCCTTGAACATCCAGGTCTATGGCGGCAAGGACGGATCCTTCACCCTCTACGAGGACGACGGTCTGACCTACGCCTATGAGAAGGGAAGTTACTCCAACATTTCCATGGAATGGGACGACAAGGCCCGTACCCTCACGATCGGAGCCAGGACCGGCTCATTCAAGGGGATGAAAGAGACAAGGAAGATCACAGCAATGCTGTATACCCCGGAAGGGACTGAAGACATACTGATCTCTGTCGATTACGACGGAACTGAAACCAAGATCATTTTCTGACGGAATGAGAAAGATAGCACTGTTTGCAGCCATACTCCTGCTGGCCGTCGGATGTTCCCGCAAGACGGCCGGACCGCGCATCGTCGAAGACTTCAACTTCGACTGGCGATTCGCCCTCGGAGACTCCCCTGCCTGGTCGACTCCCGGATTCGACGACAGCGAATGGAGGCAACTGCACCTCCCCCACGACTGGTCGATCGAGGGAGAATTCTCGCCGGACAACCCTTCCGGCACCTCCGGAGGCGCCCTTCCGGGCGGCATCGGCTGGTACCGGAAGCATTTCCCGACGCCCGAAGGCGCCGGGAACGGCAAGACCGTCTCCGTCGAATTCGACGGGGTGTTCATGAACAGCACGGTCTATGTCAACGGCACATCCGTGGGTACGCGTCCCTATGGCTACAGTTCATTCTCGTACGACATCACCCCCTACCTCAACCCTGAAGGAGAGGACAACCTTATGGCGGTGCGCTGCGATAACGCCGACCAGCCCAACTCACGCTGGTACGCCGGCTGCGGCATCTACCGCAACGTCCGCCTGGTCACCACCGGCGCCACGCACGTAGCTTGGAGCGGGACATTCGTCAACACTCCAGAGATCAACTCCTCGCATGCCCTGGTCGCCGTGGAAGTAACCCTCAAGGGCCCTGTATCGGATGCGACATCCGTCTCCAATATCATCCGCAACGACAGGGGCGGCATCGTCGCCCGCGGCGAGGCGCAGCCTGCCGGCTCTAAGGTACTGTATGACACCCTGACCATCGTCAGGCCCCGCCTGTGGGACATCGACGACACCTATATGTACACTGTCGAGAGCACGGTCTGGAATGGCGACGAGATATCGGATGTATACCTTACGCGCTTCGGAGTGCGCACCATTGAGATGGACGCCGACCGCGGATTCATCCTCAACGGCAAGCCCGTCAAGCTCCTCGGAGTCTGCCTGCACCACGACATGGGCTGCATAGGCACGGCCGTGCATTTCCGCGCGCAGCAGCGCGAGCTCGAGATACTCAAGAGTTTCGGAGTCAACGCCATACGCACCTCGCACAATCCTCCCGCACCCGAGCTGCTGCAGCTCGCGGACGACATGGGATTCCTCGTCCTGGACGAGGCCTTCGACATGTGGCGCAAGCGCAAGACCCGTTACGACTACGCCCGTTTCTATGACGACTGGCACGAGCGCGACCTCGGCGATTTCATCCGCCGCGACCGCAACCATCCCAGCGTCTTCATGTGGAGCCTCGCCAACGAGATCGCCGAGCAGGGCGACTCCAGGGACGAGAGCCTCCAGAACCTTACGCCCGAGGAGGCGAACTATTTCCTCAACTTCGTGGACATCGGCAAGGCCGAAGCCCTCGAAGCCAACCTCAGCCCGAATGTGATCCTTGCGCAGCACATGGCGGATATCGTGCGCAAGCTCGACCCTACCCGGCCGCTTACGGCCGGATGCAACGCCCCCGGTCCGGACAACAACCTTGTCCGTTCCGGCATGTCCGACGCTTTCGGCATCAATTATCACACAGGCATTTACGACCTCGCACGCGAGTGGTTCCCCGACATGCCGATATACGGTTCGGAGACCGCATCGGCCATCAACAGCCGCGGAGTCTATCCCCAGCCTTCCACCGACACCCTCGTAGTGCCGGCGCAATGGTGGCTGTCCTACGACTCGGAAGACCACCAGCTGCCGGCATACGACAACTGCCGTGTGCCGTGGGGCGAACTTCACGAGGAGGCGTGGGTGCGCATCCGCGACCGCGAATGGATGGCCGGCACTTTCGTCTGGACAGGCTTCGACTATCTCGGCGAGCCGACCCCGTTCGGCTGGCCATCGAGGAGTTCGTATTTCGGCATCGTAGACCTGGCTGGCTTCCCCAAGGACTGCTACTGGATGTACAAGGCGGAATGGACGGACGAGACCGTCCTGCATGTATTCCCCCACTGGAACTGGAACATCGGTGACAAGGTCGACATCTGGGCTTACTACAACAACGCCGACGAAGTCGAGCTGTTCGTGAACGGAGAGAGCTACGGACGCGACAGCAAGGACGGAGAGAAACTCCACGCCCAGTGGAACCAGGTGCCGTTCGAAACAGGAAAGATCGAAGTCGTTTCATACCGCCGCGGCCGCGTAGTGTCCCGCGACAGCCGCGAGACCACGGGAGAGCCCGTGGCTCTCAAACTGAGCGCGGATCGCGGGACCATCCGCGCCGACGGCTATGACCTATCTTATATTACGGTGGAGGCCGTCGACGCCAAGGGCAGGCCGGTCCCCACGGCCGACCTCATGCTGGATTTCAGCGTCACCGGAGCCGGCGAACTTTTCGGAGTGGATAACGGCAACCCCGCCGACATCCTCTGCCTGAAAGGCGACCGCAAGCCCCTGTTCAGCGGCAAGGCTCTTGCCGTCATACGCTCGATCAAGGGCATACCGGGATCCGCCCGGCTCACGGTCAATTCGGAGCTCGGCTCCGCGCATATTGATATTAAGGTCAAATAACACGCTATTCACAATTAACCATTTATACTACTATGCAAAATCAAACACAAGGCAGCAAGACTTACTTGTTCTCCATCGTGCTCGTAGCAGTGCTCGGTGGACTCCTGTTCGGATATGACACGGCCGTCATCTCCGGCGCGGAAAGAGGCCTTCAGGCGTTCTTCGAAGGCGCCAAGGACTTCACCTACACCAATGTCCTCCACGGATTCACATCGTCCAGCGCCCTGATAGGATGTATCATCGGTAGCGCCCTCTCCGGCCTCTTCGCCGGGAAGTTCGGACGTAAGAAGAGCCTGTTCATCGCGGGTATCTGCTTCTTCCTGAGCGCAGCCGGATCCTACTATCCGGAGTTCCTTTTCTTCCCCAAGGGCGTGGCCTCCAAGTCCCTCTGGGTTGCGTTCAACCTCTACCGCGTGCTCGGCGGCATCGGTGTCGGTATGGCCTCTGCCATCTGCCCTATGTACATCGCTGAGGTGGCCCCGGCCAACAAGCGCGGCAAGCTCGTGTCCTGGAACCAGTTTGCAATTATCTTCGGTCAGCTGGTCGTGTACTTCGTGAACTTCCTCATCATCCAGTCGCACAAGAACGATCCTGCAGTGGTCGAGTGGACCAACCAGGTCGGCTGGAGACTCATGTTCGGCTCCGAGTGCGTACCCGCAGGCCTCTTCGCCCTGTTGATCCTGCTCGTTCCTGAGACTCCGCGCTACCTCGTCATGTCCGGCCAGGAGAGCAAGGCCCTCGACGTACTCACCCGCATCAACGGCAGTTCTGTCGCTTCCCAGGTCCTTTCCGACATCAAGAGCACCGTCGTGGAGAAGAAGGAGAAGCTCCTTGCATACGGCTTCCTTGTCATTTTCATCGGCTGCATGCTCAGCGTATTCCAGCAGTTCGTCGGCATCAACGCCGTGCTGTATTTCGCCCCGCGTATCTTCGAATCGATGGGCATGGGCAATCCTATGACACAGACAGTGCTGATGGGTATAGTGAATATCAGTTTCACCTTGGTAGCAATCTTCACGGTTGAGAAGCTCGGACGCAAGCCGCTGCTCATCACCGGATCGCTCGGCATGGCTGTCGGCGCTATCGGCGTCGCCCTGGCCGACGCCCTCCCCGGTGTTCCCGGCATCGTCGGTGTGCTCAGCATCATGATCTACTCCGCTTCCTTCATGTTCAGCTGGGGTCCTATCTGCTGGGTGCTCATCTCCGAGATCTTCCCGAACACCATCCGCGGCGCCGCAGTGGCCATCGCAGTGGCCTGCCAGTGGATCTCGAACTTCATCGTGAGCTCCACTTTCGTACCTCTTTACACCTGGAGCCCGGCCTTCACCTACGGCATGTACGCCCTGTTCTGCATCATCGCAGCCGTCTTTGTCTGGAAGCTGGTTCCTGAGACCAAGGGCAAGACCCTCGAGGACATGACCGCCCTCTGGCGCAACAGGAAGAAATAAACTGACGGGATGAAACGTATACATCTCATACTGTTTGCATTGGCGCTCCTCACGGGCGCCAATGCTTTCTCGCAGGATACCCCGGACTACGAGGCCGCCGCGAGGTTCTCGCAGAAGGCCATCGCTCGCATGGTCTTCTCCACTTCCGTAACGCCCAACTGGTTCAAGGACAGCGACAAGTTCTGGTACAACTACAAGACTCCGGCCGGCACCCGCTATTACATAGTGGATCCCGCCACGGGCTCCAAGACGGAAGCGTTTGACATGGAGAAACTTGCGATGGAGGTCACATCCATCGTGCGCGATCCCTTCGATGCGCAGCATCTGCCCTTGACGGGCCTTGAACTCAAGGACGACAAGGTGTTCCGCTTCGACGTGCGCAGCACGCTCGACGTCCCGGACACCACCGCCCTCAAGAAGGATCCCAAGTCCAAGAAGACCGTCAAGAAGGTCTATCATTTCGAGTACGACATCGCTTCGAAGAAGCTGAGCGAATACGAGCCCGAAGAGCGCGAGTATCCCACCTGGGCCAGCGTCTCCCCCGACGGCCAGACCGGTGTCTTTGCCAAGGACAACAATCTCTGGTGGATGGACAAGGAGAATATGAAGAAGGCCGCCAAGGACGAAAAGGACAGCACCCTGGTCGAGCACCAGCTGACTTTCGACGGCATCAGGGACTACGGTTACGGCTACGGCAACTATACCGGCAATACCGACACGTCCAAGACGAAGCGCACTCCCGTCTCGATGATCGCATGGTCGCCGGATTCGCGGCATTTCGCCACGATGAAATACGACATGCGCAAGCTCAAGGAGCTCTGGGTCATCAACTCTGTGGCGCAGCCGCGCCCCACCCTGGAGACCTACAAGTACCAGATGCCCGGCGAGCCCGGACCCCAGGAGGAACTGTACGTCTTCGACATGAGCGACGGATCCTCGAAGCGTTATCACACCAATGCATGGAAGGACCAGGAGCTCAGCTTCGAGATGCGTCCCCGCAAAAACGTGGAACGCTACGACAAGTATCGCTCCCGTGTCTGGCTCGGCGATAACGATGGTTTCTACGCCCACCGTATATCCCGCGATATCAAGAAGATAGACTATGTCCGCATCGACCTTGCATCCGATTCGACCAGGACCATCATTTCCGAGAGGATGAACTCCTTCATCGAGGGCCGCGACCTCCGGCTCATCAAGGACGGTTCGCAGATCCTCGAGTGGTCGGAGCGAAACGGCTGGGCCAATCTGTACCTGTACAACTCTGACGGTACGCTGGTGCGCAACCTCACTGAGGGAGCATACCACGTCTCCGATGTCGTGCAGGTCAACGAGAAGGAAGGCTATGTCGTCTTTACCGCCTGCGGCGTGGAAAAGGGCGAGAATCCTTACAACGAGCACACCTACAGAGTGAGCCTGAACGGCGGGCCGATACGCCGCCTCGATGTGGACGACATGGACGTCAAGGCCACGGGAAGCGACGACGGCCGCTACTATGTCATCAACTATTCCCGCGTAGATGCAGCTCCGAAGTCGGCACTTATCGATGGGAACGGCAAGCTCACTCCCCTCGAGGAGGCTGACCTGAGCCTGCTGTACGAGGCTGGCTACAAGATGCCCGAGCGCTTCACGGTCAAGGCCGCGGACGGCGTTACCGACCTGTACGGAGCCATGTACAAGCCTTTCAACTTCGACCCTGAGAAGAAGTATCCCATCATCGAGTACGTCTATCCCGGACCGCAAGTCGAGGCCAACAACATCTCCTGGTCGTCGAGCATGCTCCGCGTCGACAGGCTCGCGCAGATCGGCTTCATCGTGATCACCGTCGGCAACCGCGGCGGCCATCCTGACCGCTCCAAGTGGTACCACAACTACGGCTACGGCAACCTCCGCGACTACGGTCTGGAGGACCAGAAAACTGCTGTGCAGCAGCTCGCCGCACGGTACCCGTGGATCGACGGCACACGCGTGGGTATCCACGGGCACTCCGGCGGCGGTTTCATGTCCACCGCGGCGATCCTCACCTACCCTGACTTCTACACCGCCGCCGTCTCCTGCTCCGGCAACCACGACAACAGCATCTACAACCGCTGGTGGAGCGAGCAGCACCACGGCATCATGGAGAAGATCAGCGAGCAGGGTGACACCACGTTCGTGTACAGCATCAAGACCAATCCCGAGATAGCCTCGAACCTCAAGGGGCACCTCATGCTCGTCACCGGCGACATCGACAACAACGTGCATCCGGCCAACACGATACGCGTCGTGGACGCCCTCATCAAGGCCAACAAGCGTTTCGACTTCCTGATGCTCCCCGGACAGCGCCACGGCTACGGCGACATGAACGAGTATTTCTTCTACAGGATGGCCGACTACTTCAGCGAGTGGCTCCTCGGAGACTCACAGCGCAGCAGGCCCGACATCCGGCAGTTGAACAATGATTGATAACGATTGAGTCAAAAAAGTTTACGCATTTTTGCGAATTTGCGGAATAATGACTATTATTGTACTTGCAACTTGATTGAATGCGTTTACTAACTTATTATTAATAAAACTATCACTATGGCTTACAAAATCATTGACATCGAAGGTATCGGCCCCGTATACGCCGAAAAACTCATCGCCGTCGGCATCGACACCGCTGACAAGCTCCTCGCCAAATGCGCAGCCCCCGCTGGCCGCAAGGCTCTCGAGGACGAGACCGGCATCTCCGGCAAGCTGATCCTCACCTGGACCAACCACGCCGACCTGTACAGGGTGAAGGGCATCGGCCCCCAGTTCGCTGAACTGCTTGAGGCCGCCGGCGTCGACACCGTCAAGGAGCTCGGCCACCGCAATGCCGCCAACCTCGCCGCCAAGATGCTCGAGGTGAACGAGGAGAAGCACCTCGTCCGCCGCGTCCCCGTCGAGATCGAGGTCCAGCGCATGATCGACCAGGCCAAAGAACTCCCTGGCGTCTTGACTTACTAAGATCAATTCTTGCACTAAAGCCGGCCGACGAGCCGGCTTTTTTCGTATATTTGCCTTCGGAAACACACACAAGCATGGTCAAGGAAGAAAAAGTCTGCTGGTTCGCGACCATCACGCGCAGCGGGCAGTGGAAGAAGATAGATCGGCGCCTGGGAGAGCTGGGCGTCGAACACTATATTCCCTACAGTTACAAGACCATGGTGTTCCTGCACACGACCAAGA
>JBGUGW010000054.1:0-6811 GCA_045111695.1 Candidatus Cryptobacteroides sp.
GACATCTGTTCCATTCCACTTCGGACAGTGAGCTTTTCGCCCATCTGATAGGTATGGGACCGAGATCGAAGGGCTGGACAGCCAATATCATCTCGGCCGCCAACCAGCTCGACGGAGCATTCTCCACCGTCATCCTTGCGGACGGCGTCCTGTATGCCTGCCGCGACAAGTACGGATTCCGGCCGCTGTCCATAGGACGGCTCGGTGACGGCTACGTCGTCGCCAGCGAGACCTGCGCCCTGAACGCCCTCAAGGCGGAGTTCGTGCGGGATGTCGAGCCCGGCGAACTCATTTCCATAGGCCCGGACGGCCTGCGGAGCTTCCGCCATTCGCAGTCAGCCGGCAGGCGGATGTGCTCCATGGAGTACATCTATTTCGCCCGGCCCGACAGCGACATCGAAGGGTGCGGCGTGCACGCATTCCGCAAGCGGACGGGCAGGCTCCTTTATGAGGAACATCCCGTCCCGGCGGACATCGTCGTCAGCGTCCCCGAGTCGAGCATGAGCGCGGCCATCGGCTATGCCGAGGCCGGTCATCTCCCTCTGGAGATGGGCCTTTTGAAGAACATGTACGTGGCCCGCACCTTCATCCAGCCGGCCCAGTCGATGCGGGACATAGGCGTCAAGATGAAACTCTCCCCCGTACGCAGCATCGTCAAGGGCCGGCGCATAGCCGTCATCGACGATTCCATCGTCCGCGGCACCACGTCGCGGCAGATCGTCAGGATGCTGCGCGACGCCGGGGCCACCGAGGTCCACATGCTCATCGCAAGCCCCAAATATGCCTGGCCGTGCTTCTACGGCATCGACACGGGTACGCGCGAGCAGCTGATAGGTTCGAGTCACAGCGAGCAGGAGATCTGCGAGTACATCGGCGCGGACTCCCTGCACTATCTCTCCGAGAAGGCCCTCTTCGAGGCCTCCGGCCGGACGGAGCTCTGCACCGCCTGCTTCAGCGGCCGCTACCCCACCCATCTGTACGGTCACGAGGAGGAATAAAAAGATTATTCGCTTAGACCGGAATAATCTTTCTTTTTTCCGCCGGTTTTCGTATATTTACTTGTTTTTTGGACAACAAGTAGTGTATATATGAAAACCAACAAGATCGATGTGGTACTCGGGCTCCAGTGGGGCGACGAGGGCAAAGGCAAGGTCGTTGACGTATTAACTCCTGATTACAAAGTCATTGCACGTTTCCAGGGAGGTCCCAATGCAGGACATTCGCTGGTCTTCGACGGCGACGGATTCGTGCTTCACACCGTACCTTCCGGTATTTTCCGCGAGGGCACGGTCAACGTCATCGGCAACGGCGTGGTCATCGACCCCGTCATCCTGATGGACGAGATCCGCGCCATCGAGCAGAAGGCTGGTGACATCACCGCCAAGCTCGTCATCTCCAAGCGCGCCCATCTCATCCTCCCCACCCACCGCATGCTCGACGCCGCTAGCGAAGCCGCCAAGGGCAAGTCCAAGATCGGTTCCACCCTCAAGGGCATCGGCCCGACCTACATGGACAAGACCGGCCGCAACGGCCTGCGCATCGGCGACATCCTGTCCCCTGAGTTCCAGAACAGGTATGACACCCTGAAGAAGAAGCATTTCGGCCTGCTGGCGCAGTATGACTTCCAGTTCGACATCACTGAGTACGAGAAGCAGTGGATGCAGGCTGTCGAGGACCTCAAGCGCTTCCCGTTCATCGAGAGCGAGCTCGTGATGAACGAGTACCTGGAGCAGGGCGTTCCCGTCCTCGCCGAGGGTGCACAGGGCTCCATGCTCGACATCGATTTCGGTACTTATCCTTTCGTCACTTCATCCAATACCATGACCGCCGGCGTCTGTACAGGCCTCGGCGTAGCCCCTAACCGCGTCGGAAAGGTGTACGGCATCTTCAAGGCCTACTGCACGCGCGTCGGCAGCGGCCCGTTCCCGACCGAGCTCTTCGACGAGACGGGCGAAAGCCTCCGCCAGATCGGCCACGAGTTCGGCGCTACCACGGGCCGCCCGCGCCGCTGCGGCTGGCTGGCCCTCGTGGCGCTCAAGTACGCCGTGATGATGAACGGCGTCAGCGAGCTCATCATGATGAAGGCCGACGTCCTCAACACTTTCAAGACCATCAAGGTCGCTACCGCCTACGAGATCGGCGGTAAGCAGAAGGACTACTTCCCCTTCGAGAACGGAGAGGAGGTCACCCCTGTGTACAAGGAGTTCCCCGGCTGGGAGTGCGACATCTGCGGCGTCCGCAAGTATGAGGACTTCCCGCAGCAGCTCAAGGACTACATCGCCTTCATCGAGAAGGAGACCGGCTGCCCCGTCCGCATCATCTCCGTCGGTCCCGACCGCGAAGCCATCGTCGTCCGCTAGGCAACACTCTCCGCTCCAGGCAATACTTTTAAAGGACAAAGAAATTTTATAACAAAATCTACGAAAAAGTTTCGTAGTTTAAAATTATTGTCTATATTTGTCGTGAGGACCAAGCACAAACGATGTTATGAAACAGAAACTCACGGCAAAGGAAGAGGAGATAATGAACATCTTCTGGCAGAAGGGAGAGCTCTGCATCAGGGAGCTGGTGGACTCTTTCCCCGAGCCGAAGCCCGGCTACACCACCGTCTCCAAGCAGGTGGGATTTCTCGAAGAGAAAGGATTCCTGCAGCGCAGGCCCATCGCCAACACCTTCCTTTATAAACCGGCCATCAGCGAGCGCGACTATCACGGTATCACCATCGGGGATGTCGTGGACAAGTATTACGACAGGTCGTACTCCAGCCTTGTCCTCCATTTCGTCGAGGACAAGAAGATGGACCTGGACGAGCTCAAGGAGATCATCGACCTCATAGAACGCAAGGACAAATAACCCTATCCGCCATGCTGAACCTTGTAATATACGAAGCCAAGGTGGCGCTGCTGCTGGCAGTGTTCTACATCTGCTACCGCTTGCTGCTGAGCCGGGAGACGCTCCACAGGCTCAACCGTATCGTGCTGACCGCCAGCGTGATAGTGTCACTTGTCCTCCCTTTCTGCGTGCTGACCTTCCACCGGACGGTGGAGGTGGCGGGCGTGCCGGTCCTGCCGGCGTTGCCGGCCTTGCCACAGGTCCCGGCTGCTGCCGCAGCCACAGTTGCGGCGGAGGCGCCTGCCGCTGCCGTGCACGGCAGCTGGCTGCCCGCCGCCCTGGCGTTGGTATATTTCGCCGGCGTCATTTTCTGCCTTGCAAGGATAGTCGTCGAACTGTTCCAGATCTACCGCATCATCCGTTCCGGCGAGGCACGCCCTCAGGAGGACGGCACCACCCTGGTCATCCTCGACCGCGACATCGCCCCGTTCAGCTGGATGAAATGGATCGTCCTCTCCCAAGAGGACTGCGGCAACAATCATATCGTCAAGCACGAGCGCGCGCACATCCGCCTCGGACACGCGCGCGACCTGCTCTTCATCGACATACTCTCCTCGATGCAGTGGTTCAACCCTATAATGCGGATGCTGAAGGACGACCTCCGTGCGGTCTACGAATACGAGGCGGACGACGCCGTCCTGCGCGAGGGCGCGAATATCAGGGAATATCAATACTCACTAATAAGAAAAGCTGTCAGTGCGAGCGGCTACTCCATCACTAACAGCTTTAATCACAGTATCCTTAAAAATCGAATCACTATGATGTCAAAACCAAAAAGCGTGACATTGCGGGGACTCAGGGCCCTCTATGTCATCCCGCTCATCACAGCGGGACTGGCCTGCAACTCGCAGACCGTCACTGACTACAAAGTTAGTGAAAATTCCCCGGAAACTAAAGCTGTCGAACAGAATAATGTCGTCCGGATAGAATTGAAAAAAGGTGCTGACGGCGTTATCAGGTACTATGTCAATGGAGCCGAAACAAGTTTAGATACCGTCGGAGATGCCGTTTCAGCATCGTGGAAAGGAGATGGCTTCGATGTCGTATCCCTCTATTCGGATCCGGACATCGACTTCGGTTTCGTAGATGATATCCGTAATGTACTTCGCGGGATCCAGGCACTGAAGATTATCTATTGCAGTCCTAAGGGGACAGAAGTGAAGAGGGTGCTGCCGCCTGCCAAGGAAACCGCAGAGGCAGCAGGAATGACCTACGATTCCGGACTTGCCGGAGTTTCCAGGAACAACATCTTCATAGTAAGGATCAACTCAGCGGACAAGATCCTGTACAGTACGTCGGAAGAGAAACTTGTCGTCGCCGCTGACGGGAAACCGGGCTTGGACCAGTTCATTGCCGACGCAGCCGAAACAATCAGGCAGGTAGGACCGGAATGCGTTTTCTCCCTCCGCTGTGACCGCGCGACAAGTTACAGCAAGTACACGGAATATCAGGAGGCCCTCCTGACCGCGTACAACATCGTCCGGGAGGAATACTCGATGGAGACGTACAACAAATCCCTTGATGCTCTATCCGACGACGAGCGGGCTGCTGTCCTACGCGCTGTCCCAGTCAACATCTCCGAAGCGGAAACCACCAACAGGAAGAATTAATCTTTCGTCTCCTCCAAAACGGAAGCAAAAAGGGCTTTTCCACTCCCGCAGAGACACAAGAATTACGGAAAACGCGGAAAAAGGGCTGAAATCCGCGCTTTTTGACGAAAAAACAAGGAAAGGCGCGGATTTTAATCAATAATCCGCGCCTTTCTTATTGTCTCAGCCCAAATGCGTCAGATGCCGACGCGGGAGAAGATGTAGTCAACGTTCTTGAAATAGTAGTCGAGGGTGAAGCAGGACTCGAGCTCCTCGACGGTGAGGAGTCCCATCACGTCGGCTGACTCCTTCAGCAGAGTCTGATAGTCAAGACCTTCCGTCCAGGCCTTCATCGCGATGGGCTGGACGGTGTCGTATGCCTGCTCGCGGGCAAGGCCCTTGCCGATGAGCGCGTTCATCACCCGCTGCGCGAAGATGACGCCCTTGGTGCGGTAGATGTTGGCGAGCATGGTCTCGGGATAGACCACGAGATTGTCCAGGATGCCCTTGAAGCGGGTGAGCATATAGTCCAGCAGCTCGGTGGCGTCCGGGAGGATGATACGCTCGGTGGACGAGTGGGAGATGTCCCTCTCGTGCCAGAGCGCGACATTCTCGTACGATGCAGCCATGTAGCCGCGCATCACGCGGGCACAGCCGCAGATGTTCTCGCTGCTAATGGGGTTGCGCTTGTGAGGCATCGCGCTGGAGCCCTTCTGGCCCTTGCGGAACGCCTCCTCCACCTCGCGGACCTCGGTCCGCTGGAGGTTGCGGACCTCGAAGGCCATCTGCTCCAGCGTAGATGCGATCAGCGCGAGCGTGCCTACATAGTAAGCGTGGCGGTCGCGCTGGAGCACCTGCGTGGATATATTGGCGGAGTTGATGCCGAGCTTCTCGCAGACATAGTCCTGGATGAACGGAGGGATGTTGGCGAAATTGCCGACGGCGCCACTCATCTTGCCGGCCTCGACGCCGGCGGCCGCGGTCTTGAAGCGCTCGATGTTGCGCTTCATCTCCTCGAACCACAGGGCCCATTTGAGGCCGAAGCTGGTAATATCGGCGTGGATGCCGTGGGTGCGGCCGATGCACGGGGTGGACTTGAACTCCACGGCACGGCGGCGCAGCACCTCGAGGAACTCCTCGAGATCCTTGAGCAGGATTGCGTCCGCCTGCTTGATGAGGTAGCCGTTGGCAGTGTCCACCACATCGGTGGAAGTCAGGCCGTAATGGACCCATTTGCGCTCCTCGCCGAGGCTCTCGCTGACGGCGCGGGTGAACGCCACCACGTCGTGACGGGTCTGCTCCTCGATCTCCTTGATGCGGTCGACCTTGAAGGCGGCCTTGGCGCGGATCTTCTCCACATCCTCGGCGGGGATGACGCCGAGCTTGCTCCAAGCCTCGCAGGAGAGGATCTCGACTTCAAGATAGGCGCCGAATTTGTTCTCCTCGGTCCAGACGTCCCGCATTACCTTTCTGGAATAACGCTCGATCATCTTATCTCATCCTTTTAATGAATCCCTCGATGTTGGCGTATATGCGCGACAGGATGTCGTCGCACTCCGTACGCTCGAACTTCTCGCCCGTGATGTGCTCGTAGAGCTCGACATAGCGGTCGGTGATGCCGGCGACGACCTCCGGAGTCATCTCGGGGACCTTCTGTCCCTCGAGGCCCTGGAAGCCGTTGGCCATCAGCCACTCGCGGACGAACTCTTTGGAGAGCTGGCGCTGGCGCTCGCCGCGCTCCAGCCTCTCCTCATACCCGTCCGCGTAGAAATAGCGCGACGAATCGGGAGTATGGATCTCGTCCATCAGCATGATGCGTCCGTCCTTGCGGCCGAACTCGTACTTTGTGTCGACGAGGATGAGGCCGCGCTTAGCAGCGATCTCGGTCCCGCGCTGGAACAGCGCGAGGGTATATCGCTCCAGCTCGGCATATTCGTCAGCCGGGACGATGCCGCGGGCGATGATCTCCTCGCGGCTGATATCCTCGTCGTGACCCTCGGCAGCCTTGGTGGTCGGAGTGATAATCGGCTCGGGGAGCTTGTCGTTCTCACGCAGCCCGTCAGGCAGCGCCACGCCGCAGAGCGTACGCTTGCCGTCGCGGTACTCGCGCCAGGCGTGGCCGGCGAGATAGCCGCGCACCACCATCTCGACCTTGTAAGGCTCGCAGCGCAGGCCCACGGTCACCATGGGGTCGACCTCGGCGATCTTCCAGTTGGGGATGATGTCCTCGGTCAGGTCGAGGAACTTGGATGCTATCTGGTTGAGTACCTGGCCCTTGTAGGGAATGCCTTCGGGCAGTACGACATCGAATGCGGAGATGCGGTCCGTAG
>JBGUGW010000055.1:0-28988 GCA_045111695.1 Candidatus Cryptobacteroides sp.
CCTGATCTTCGAGCCTATGGCCGCCGCCCTCGGTATCGGGCTCGACGTCGAAGCCCCTAAGGGCAACATGGTCGTCGACATAGGCGGCGGCACCACCGAGATTGCCGTCATCTCCCTCGGAGGCCTGGTGGTCCAGGACAGCATCCGTACCGCCGGTGACGTGTTCACCAGCGACATCCAGTACTACCTGCGCCAGCAGCACAACATCAAGGTCGGAGAGATCACCGCCGAGAAGATCAAGATCGCCGTCGGCGCCGTGATCCAGAACCTCGACGAGGAGCCGGAGCCGTTCGTGGCCCGCGGCCCGAACCTCATGACCGCCCACCCTGTCGAGGCCACCATCTCCTACCAGGAGATCGCCCACTGCCTCGACAAGTCCATCGCCAAGATCGAGACCTCCATCCTCCATGTGCTCGAGCAGACTCCTCCTGAGCTCTACTCCGACATAGTCGAGAACGGTATCTTCCTCTCCGGCGGCGGCGCCCTGCTCAGGGGCCTGGCCAAGCGTTTCTCCGAAAAGGTCAACATCCCGTTCCACGTCGCGGAGGATCCCCTCCACTCCGTCGCCCGGGGTACCTGCATCGCACTCAAGAACACCGAAAACTACTCCTTCCTCATGAGGTAGAATGGTCGACGAGAGGAAGATATGGGCCAAAGTCATTGGCGTGGTGACCTTCGTATTACTGGAGATCGCCGCGCTGAGCATGCTCAAGCATGCCGGCAGCCTCCAGGACATCTGGGTCTCCAAGGCCTCGCACCGAGTCATGGCCTGGGCCTGGGGCGGCTTTGACAGCATCGGCCATTACTTCTCCCTCAAGACTGAAAACGAGAACCTCGCGGAAGAGAATGCCATGCTGGCCGAATCCCTCCGGCGCAGCCAGGACCGCGTCCGGACCGCAATGGAGAACGGCCTGCTCACCGACACCACCATCGTCTTCGCTGGCTTCGACCATATCCCCGCCAGCATAGTGAAGATAAGCCGCAATAAGCAGCACAACTACTTCATCCTCAACAAGGGATACGAGGACGGCGTGCAGCCCCAGTCGGGAGTTGTCACCACCTCCGGCATAGTCGGCATCATCGACGCGGTGGACAAGCATTACGCCTACGGGCTCTCCTTCATGAACACCGGCATCAGCATCAGCGCCCGCCTTGGCAACGAAGGTGCGGTGGGCCCGCTCACATGGGACGGAGTCTCCATGGACGGGGCCGTGCTCAAGGAGATCCCCCTCCAGTACAAGTACTCCCCTGGCGACACGGTGTGGACCAGCGGATACTCCTCGCTCTTCCCGCCTGACATCCCGCTGGGCATCGCAGGATCGTCCAAGGTGGTCAACGGAGCAGTGAACGAGATCGAAGTCGACCTGTTCCAGAACTTCAGCGCGCTACGCTACGTCACTGTCGTGTCCAACTCCGGACGCGAGGAGATAATGTATCTCGAGAACCTTGAAAACCAGGAGGAGGAATAGCCATGAACAAGACAAGATTCTTCACAACCTTCCTCCTGCTGTTGCTCGTGCAGATCTGCATCACCAACTTCTTCAGGCTGTCCCAGTACGTCACGCTGTCTATCCTGCCCGCGATGATACTCCTCATCCCCATCCGTCACGGCAATGTCACCGCGCTGCTCATCGCTTTCGTCACTGGACTTGCGGTGGACCTCCTGTCTGACGGGCTGCTCGGACTCAACGCGGTCGCACTGGTCCCGGTGGCGTTCTGCCGCCTGGGCATCATACGCCTGATCTTCGGTGACGAGGTCTTCGCGCGCAAGGAAGACATCTCCATTCCCCGGCAGGGTGTCTGGAAGATGTCGGTGGCCATATTCATGGCCCTGGCCATCTTCCTGTTCATCTACATATGGGCCGACGGCGCAGGCACGAGGCCCCTGTGGTTCAACGGCATACGTTTCGCCGCCTCGCTGGCGGGCAGCTACATCCTCTCGATCTTCGTAGCGAACAGCCTGGCCCCGGAGCGGACCAGCGGAGCCAGGAGGTAAGCCATGGACCTCAGCCGGAAAAACAAGCTTCTTATCGGGCTGGGGGCCGTCGCCACCGTCCTTCTCGTCAAGCTTTTCTCCATCCAGATCGTCCATGACGAGTACAAGAAAAGCTCGGACAACAACTCCATGGTCTACGAGACCATCTACCCCACCCGAGGCATCATCTACGACCGCAACGGGGATATCCTCGTGGGCAACAAGACCGCATACGACATCATCGTGACGCCGCGCGAGGTCAAGGCCTTCGACACTCTGGCCCTCGCCGCGGCGCTGGACGTGGACGTGCAGTTCATCCGCGACAGGATGGCCTACTACCGCAAGTACCGCTCAAGCATCGGCTACCAGTCGCAGACCATGATCAAGCAGATCCCGCCCCAGACCTACATGAGGTTCGCCGAGATCCAGTACAAGTTCCCGGGATTCAAGGGACAGCTCCGAAGCATACGCGACTACCCAGTCGATGCCGGCGGTAACCTCCTCGGCTATGTATCGGAAGTGGACGCGGACTACATGAAGCAGCATCCGGGCGAGTACCGTTCGGGAGACTATATCGGCAAGACTGGCATCGAGGCCGCACGTGAGAAGGAGCTCAGGGGCACGAAGGGCTACCACGTGTACCTGCGTGACTCGCACAACCAGATCCAGACCGCATACAACAACGGCGAGATGGACGTGGAGGCCATCCCCGGGGACGACATCGTGACCACCATCGACGCCGGGTTGCAGAACTACGGACAGATGCTCATGCAGAACAAGGTGGGCAGCGTCGTCGCCATCGAACCTCATACCGGCGAGATCCTCGCCATGGTCTCCAGCCCCGGTATCAGCGTGGACCAGCTCGCGGACATCGGCCAGCATTACAACGACCTCATCAACGACCCCTACCGTCCGATGTTCAACCGCACGGTCATGGCATCGTACCCCCCCGGATCGGTGTTCAAGCTCGTCAACGGCCTTATCGGCCTCGAAGAGGGCGTCCTGCAGCCGTCCGACAAGTATCCGTGCAGCCACGGATTCCCGTACGGCAACGGACGGCGGCTCGGCTGCCACGGGCACGCCTCGCCGCTGGCCCTGCTCGACGCCATCGCCACCTCGTGCAACGGCTATTTCTGCTACGTGTTCCGCAACATCCTGGAGAACCGCAAGTACGCGTCCATACAGGACGCCTTCGACAAGTGGAGGGAATATGTGACGAGCTTCGGCTTCGGCCGCAAACTCGGCAGCGACTTCCCCTCCGAACTCGGCGGCAACATCCCCACTTCCGCTTACTACAACAGGGCCTACGGCCGTAAGGGCTGGCGTTTCCAGACCATCATCTCGCTGTCCATCGGACAGGGTGAAATCGGCGTGACGCCGCTGCAGATCGCCAACCTCTGCGCCACCGTGGCCAACCGCGGCTGGTACATTATCCCCCATATCATCAAGGACTCCAAGAACGTCACCATCGACGACAAGTACAAGGAGCGCCAGTACACCATGGTGGACACGACCAACTTCAAGAAGGTCATCAACGGCATGTACATGGCCGTGAACGGCGGCGGCGCGGCGGGTGGCACGGCTTATGCCGCCGCCGTCCCCGGGCTTGACATCTGCGGCAAGACCGGCACCGCCCAGAACCCCCGCGGCGCCGACAATTCCGTTTTCATCTGCTTCGCGCCCAAGGACGATCCGAAGATCGCGATTGCAGCCTATATAGAGAATGCCGGATTCGGCGCGACCTGGGCCTGCCCTATCGCGTCGCTGATGGTGGAGAGATACCTGACCGGAGAGATCAGGCCCGAAAGGAAGTATGTCGAGGACCGCATCCTTCAGGCCGACCTCATGTCACGCGTAAAGACCGACTGACATGCTTGAGCCCAGCAGCCAATACAAGAGGGGCCTCAAGCAGGCCGTGGACTGGAGGATAGTCATCTACTATCTGATCCTGGTCTTCATTGGATGGATCAACATCTATGCGTCGATCCATTCCTCCGAGCCCGCCAGCATCTTCGACTGGACGGCCCGCAGCGGCAAGCAGTTCATCTGGATCCTCACCTCGCTCGGCCTGGCCGCGCTCATACTCTTCGTCCTCAACCCGCGATTGTGGGAAGTGATATCGATACCATCCTATGTGTTCGTGGTGGCGCTCCTTGTGCTGGTGATATTCGTGTCGAGGGACGTCAAGGGCTCCCATTCCTGGTTCGAGTTCGGCCCTATCAAGTTCCAGCCGGCGGAGATATCCAAAATCACGACATCGCTGGTCCTGGCGGCCACGATGAGCAAACCAAACTTCAAGATAAGCAAGGCCAAGGACTTCCTGACCGTGGCGGTCATCATCGGACTGCCCATGCTGACCATCGTGGCAGAGAGCGAGACCGGATCCGCGCTGGTATATGCAGGATTCCTGTTCGTGCTTTACCGTGAAGGACTGACCGGATGGCTCATCGCCATCGCGGGCATGTGCGTCCTGTTGTTCATATTGACACTGACGGCATCATCATACACTTCCATATTGGTCCTGGCAGCCATAGTCACGCTAGCGTATTTCCTGCAGACCAGCCGTTTCGGCACATGGGTCAAGCGCTGCGGCATCCCCCTGCTTTTCTTCGCATTCCTGCCTAGGATATGGACATGGCTGTGCGAATGGCTCGTGCCCGGCGGCGCGGTGCTGGGATCCGTGGACCCGTCCGTGGCCGAAGCCATCACCCTCGCCGCCGGCAAATGGACCCTTCTCCTGAAGTTCAAGCCCATCTACCTGATGCTCGCAGTCTGCGTCTGCGCGATCCCGATCTGCATGGTCCGGGCCTACCGGGACAAGCACATATACCTGTGGGCCGCCATTGGCGCTTTCCTGCTTGGGACCATGCTGACGTTCTCGACGGAGTTCCTGTTCAACGACGTGCTTCAGGACCATCAGAGGGCACGTATCGAGGTCCTGCTGGGCATGAAGGAGGACCTGGCGGGCGTGGGTTACAACGTCAACCAGTCCAAGATAGCCATCGGCTCCGGCGGACTGTTCGGAAAGGGATTCCTCCAGGGCACCCAGACCACCTACGGCTTCGTGCCCGAGCAGAGCACCGACTTCATCTTCTGTACCGTGGGCGAAGAATGGGGATTCGTCGGCTGCGCCGTCGTCATACTGCTGTATGTGTTCCTGATTTGCCGCATCATAGCAGATGCAGAAAAAAGCCGTGAATCCTTCACGAGGATCTACGGCTATTGTGTGGCGAGCTGCATATTCATGCACCTCTTCATCAATGTCGGAATGACCATAGGGCTGATGCCGGTCATCGGCATCCCTCTGCCCCTATTGTCATACGGAGGTTCCTCCCTCTGGGCCTTCACCATCCTGATATTCATCTTCGTGGCCCTGGACCGTCAGGAGAAGAAATACTTCTAGAGTATTGTCGAGAACTCCTCGAGGGACTTGCGCTGATAGTGGCGGGCGGTAGGCTCGGCGTTGTCAGCCGGGCGGCCTACGGCCAGCAGGAAGGAGACTTCGTATCCTGCGGTCTCGGGGAACAATTCAGCGACCTTGGCGGGGTCGAAGGAGTAAATCCGCGCTCCGCCCAGGCCCATATCAAACGCCACGAGCATTATATGGGTGGCGACTATGGCCGCATCGCCGGCGGCGGCGTTCTTGCCGTCGAAACTGTTCACCCAGGCGTCTTCGGGCCTGGCGCCGACCATAAACACGACAGGGGCGCCGAACGTGTCAGTCACCTGGTGGATGCGGTCGAGCGCCTCCTTGCTGGTGAGAGCCCACACGTGCACCGGCTGCCGGTTGGCGGCGGTCGGCGCGAGCCTCGCCACATCAAGGATCTTGTTGACCTTGGCGAGATTCACGGGAGCGTCGATGTATGAACGACAGGTGTAACGGGCGGCGGCGAGATCCTCGAAATGAGTCTCGAACCTGAGGTTTGAGATATGTTTGTCCACCTTGGAGAAATTTGCGCGCTGATGAATCCTCGTGATATCGCTCATCCTTTCAAGGAAAGATTTCTTAGCCATTTTCTATCAGTAATTACGCGGTTAATACATTTAATTCCGGCTAAATTTAAGCAGAAATGATAAAAAAAACAAAAAAGGCGCCGCTCCAACATGGATTGCGGCGCCTTTCCAACCATTTTTAACCAAAGAATCCTAGGATCTTATTTCCAGTTTGTATACTGCGCGGTGGAAGAATCGGTCCATCCTTCATTCTGCTTCAGCACTCCGTTGGACAGGCTGATCTCGGACTGGGGGAAAGGACGGAATCCCCAGGTGGCTTCATAGCGTGCCTTGTAACCGACTCCCTGGTCCTTCATGACAGTCTTGGAGCTGTTGTTGCGGATAGGCTGACCGAGCTGGGTCTCGAGGGCGGCGATGCAGTAGGCCTTGCCGTAGCGGCGCATGTCACCCCAGCGGATGCCTTCGAATGCGAGCTCGTGCTGGCGCTCCTTGCGCAGGGCGTCCACGCTGTAGGCCTTGTCAGGCAGGCCGGCGCGGGCACGGACGGCGTTCATGCCGCTCTTGCCGTTGTAGATGACCTTGCCGTCGGTAAGCTCGGAGTGCATGAGGAGCACGTCGGCGAAACGGATGATCTGAACGTTCTGCAGCGAATGGCCACGGCCGAGGTCGCTTCCGGATCCGCCGTACTCGGGAATCGAGGAGAACTCATAGAAGAACTTGCCGTTCACCATGGCGCCGTATGCCTGGTATTTCTTCTGCCAGAAGCCGGTCTCTTCCATCTGCTGGTCATTACCCCAGGTGTAGTCCTTGTCGGCATTGTCCATCTCGTCGTAGATGTAGTAGATGGATGCGGCCTTGCGGATGTCGCCGGGCTCGTCCTTTTCCCACTGATCCCAGACATAGGGATTGACGGTAGCCATGCCGTATCCGCGGCTGAACGGGAAGGCGTTGACCTCGTAGTGGGAACGCTTGCGCACGCCAAGATACTGGTCGAACTTGTTGCGGTTGCGGGAAGACTCAGCAACGTTGGAGAAGCAGATGCTGAACATCTCCTCCGGATTGACGTCATCGGTGAGCCATGTTCCGGCCACGCCCTGGGCATACTTGTAGTCGGCCTTGGTGGCGGAGTTCATGTAAGGCCACATCAGACGGAAATCGGAGGCCAGCTTGTGGCCGCTGTTGGCGATGCAGTCCTCGAGTCCCCTTACAACTTCATCCTTGCCGATGGAACCGCTGGTCACTTCACCGGTCTCAAGGTCGATGAGCGGGAGGGTGGTTATGCTCTTGCCCTCCTTGTCGCTGTAGAAGCCGGTGTAGAAAAGATACACGCGGGCGAGCAGGGCTTCAGCATCCCACTTCGTGGCATGGCGAAGACCGGAAATACACTGGTCCCAAGGCTTGGAAGGCATGATTGCGATAGCCTTTTGGAGACCGGCGGCGATAGTTCCGTAGATCTCTTCGGTGGTACCGGGGGCGGGATATTCAGCAGCCTCGGACACCGAGTTAGGGATGGACGAAACAAGCGGAATGTCACCGAACTGCTGCGTCAGGTCGAACAGGAGGTAGGAACGGAGGAAATAAGCTTCGCCGAAGAGCTGGTTGCGCAGATCCTCATCCTCGACCTTGTCGAGGTTGGCGATAGCCATGTTGGCTCTCGTGATACCGGAATAGTAAGGCTCCCAGTAGTCAAGCTGGGCGTTGGGCTCGAAATAGAGCAGATGGTCGTAGGCCTGGATCTCATAGTCGTCCTGTCCGCCGCCGCCGAAGCACTCGTCGGAAGCCGTCAGGTTCGCGATGAAGGAGTGTGCGCTGGGCTCGTAGGCAGCCTGGTTAAGGACGCTGTAGATACCCGTCACGAGCTGGAGGGCATCGGTCTCCGATGCCGGGAAGTTACTGGTGTTGCTCTCGGTGTAGCTCACCGTATCGAGGAAGTTTTCGCAACCTGCGAAAAGCATGGAACCCAACACCAGGGCCGAAAGGTATTTGGTGATTGTCTTCATGGCTTGCTAGAATTGAATGTTTACACCCACGAGGAAGGTACGGGCGCTCGGATAGTAACCGAGGTCGATGCCGGACACCCAGTCCTCGTCGAAACCGTAGCCGATCTCCGGATCCATTCCCGAGTACTTCGTGATGGTCAGGAGGTTCTGGGCAGAGAAATAAAGACGGGCCTTGCTGATGAGGTTGCTCCTCATGAGGCGGCTGAAGTCATAACCGAAAGTGACGTTGGAGACCTTGAAGAAGTCGCCGTTCTCGATGTAGATATCGGAGATGTTGGACCAGTTGCGGTCGGCACAGGTGGTCCAGAGAGGGAGACGGTTGGACGTTCCCTCGCCGCTCCAGCAGTTCAGCAGGTCACGGGTGTAGCTGTCAGTAGGACGGTCGAAGAACGAACGGTAGGACTTGGCGATCTGCTGGCCGAAGGCACCGTAACCGGTGACGCTCAGGTCGAAGCCCTTCCAGGCCATCCAGAGGTTGAGGCCGGCAGTGAAATCCGGATGAGGGTTGCCGATCATGGTACGGTCCTCCTCGGTGATCTTGCCGTCACCGTCGGTATCCACGAAGATCAGGTCGCCGGGCTTGGCATCCTCGTACTTGGCGGAAGTGCGGTCCACCTCAGCCTGGTTCTGGAAGACGCCTGCGGTCTTGTAACCGTAGAAGTAGCCGATAGGATAGCCGACCTGGGCGCGGTACATCTCGGAGGTACCCTGGCTCAGGACGTCGTCCTCGCCGTGGATGATACCCTCGGCATTGGCGATACGGGTCACGATGTTCTTGTTGTATGCGCCGTTGAGCTTCACCCCATAGGTGAACTCGCCGGTGTGCTTGCCGTAGTCGATGGAAACCTCGACACCGGAGTTGCGCACGTCACCGCCGTTGACATAAGGTGCGGAGAAGCCGTACACTCCGGCGATAGGGGCCTGGACCAGCCAGTCCTTGGTGTCCTTGATGTAACCGTCGATGGTAACGCCGAGCGTGGAGTTGAAGAAGCGGGCGTCGAGACCGAGGTTGGTCTGCTCGGAGGTCTCCCAGCTCACGTCAGGGTTGGCGAGAACGCCGGGCTTGGCACCGGTGGTCAGGGCACCCTTGTTGGCGAAGTAGTATCCTGCGCTGCTCGAGAGCGAAATGGTGGTCAGGTACTGGAAGTTGTCGATGCTGGCGTTACCGTTCTGGCCCCAGCTGGCACGGAGCTTCAGGAAGCTGAGCCAGTCCGAAGTGCCGGCCATGAACGGCTCGTTGGAAATGATCCAACCGGCGGAGACCGACGGGAACACGCCCCAGCGGTGGCCGCGGGCAAAGTTGGAGGAACCGTCGGCGCGGACCGTGGCGGAGAACAGGTAGGTGTCCCTGAAGCTGTAGTTGACACGTCCGAAGAAGGATGCGAGCGCGCCCTGGGAGGACGGAGAACCGGAAGCCGAGATCTCATTGAGCAGGGCAGGCTTGGTGTTGGAGAGCCATGCGCGGGTGAAATCGTTAGGGAAGATGCTGTTCTTGGCGGAAGCGGAAACGCTCTCGCCGAAGCCCCACTTCTCGATGGACTGTCCGAGCACGGTGTCGAACACATGGTCGGAGTTGATGTCGAAGTGGTAGGAGACGGTATTCTCCCAGGTGTAGCGGTGGTTGAGCTTGAGCTTCTGGGTCACCTGGTCCTGGTCGTTGTACTGCGAAGCGTTCAGATGGTAGATCATCTTGTAGCTGCGGTTCGAGGAAGCGGACATCCTGTAGCCGAACTGGGTCTTGAACTTGAGGTTCCTTATCGGCTGGAGTTCGGCATACACGCTGGCGTGCATCGAGTAGAATTTCTCGAGGTTGCGGCCGCGGTTGTAGTAATCGAGGCCGATAGGATGCTTGGAATCGCTGAAGAAGTTCCATCCGTCCGCTGCGCGGGCTTCCTCGTCATAGAATCCGGTGATGTTGCCCTGGGCGTCCTTGGTGTAAACGGGAAGGAGCGGGGTGGCGCCGATGGCGTCGTGCAGGGAGCTTTCATAAATGTCACCCTCGCCGATACCGCTGTTCTCGCCGTAGCTGAAGTTGAGGGTCTCACCAAGTTTCAGGACATCTAGGTTATGGCGCTTGATGACGACATTGTCACTGTTGATGCGGAAGGTGTATCTCTTGTACTTGGCGTTCATCGGCTCGATCTCGTTCCATCCGAGGATACCGTCCTGCCTTGTGTAGGACAGACCCATCGAAATCCTGTTTTCAGGGGAACCGCCGGCGATGTTCAGGGAATGGTTCTCGGTACGTGCGCCCTTGTTGTACATTTCCTCGACCCAGTTGGTACCCTTCCAGCTGCCGTTCATGATGGACTGGTAGAGATTGGAAGGAAGCACGGAGGCGAAGTCGACTGTGGCGACTCCGGAATTCTCACGGGCGAGATTGTAGAGCTGCATGTACTCCTTGGCGTCGACCAGGTCGGGCATCTTGGCGATGTACTGGGCACCCACGTAGCCGTCATAGGAAAGGACCATGCGGCCTTCCTTGCCCTGCTTGGTGGTGACGAGCACGACACCGTTGGCCGCACGTGCGCCGTAGATGGCGGCGGAAGCTGCGTCCTTGAGGATGTCGATGGACTCGATGTCGTTGGGGTTCAATGTGTTGATGTCACCTCCGGCAACACCGTCGATGACGTAGAGGGGCTCGGAATCGCCGATGGTGCCGATACCGCGGATGTTGACCTTGTAGCCGCGTCCCGGCTGTCCGGAATTCTGGGTGATGGAGACACCGGGGCTCTGGCTCTGGAGGGCGTTGAGCGCCGAAGTGGTGCTGAGTTTGGCTAGGTCGTCGCCCTTCACCTGGATGGTGGATCCGGTAACGAGTTTCTTCTGCTGGACGCCGTAACCGATGACGACCGCCTCGGAGAGCTGGTCGAAATCAGGCTGCAGGACAACATCCACTTCGCTGCGTCCGCCGACCGATACTTCGGTGGCGACGTAACCAAGGCTCTCCACGGAGAGCGTACCGTTGGAAGGCGCCTCGACGGTGTACTCTCCGTCGATGTTCGTGGTCGTCCAGGTGGTCGCACCCTTGACGACGACCGTAGCGAACGGGACAGGGTCGCCATTGGAACCGTCGGTAACCTTTCCCTTGACCGTCAGGTTCTGGGCGCCGGCATTCAGCGCGAAGAGTCCCGACAGAAGGAACAACAAGAGTTTAGTTGATTTCATAAGGCTGACTTAAGATGGTTAATTATAGAATTAGTTATCAGTGGTGGGTGGCGTAAAGGGACCTGATCATTTCATCAAGGCCCTTATCCGCCGTGAGAGTTCTTCGTTTTCATATACTCCGGTGAAGTCTTCCGCATGCGGACCGTAGGCAAAGACTGGGACAAGGATGCCGTTGTGGCCCTTGGTCGAGAAATGGACCTTGACGCTGCGGTCCTGCAGGCTGCCGTCGATGAGGGTAAGGCCTCCGGTAGCATGGTCGGCAGTCACTATCACGAGTGTGTGTCCGTCCTTCTCTGCCCATTCCAGGACCTTGCCTATCGTGCGGTCGAAGTCGAACAGTTCCTCGGCCATGTAGCCGACCTTCTTCCTGTGGCACCAGTCGTCGATGCTGGAGCCTTCTATCATGAGGAAGAAGCCTTTCTTGTTGTCCAGCAGCTCGATAGCCTTGGTAGCGCAGTCCTCGAGGACCGGGCCGCGGTCGAGCGAAGGCTCCATCTCGAGCGGAGCGAAGAGGCCGAGGACGCGGCCCTCATGAACCTTGTTCAGGTCTTCGCGGTTGTCCACGAAAGTATAGCCCCTGTCTTTCATCTCCTTGACCAGGTCGCGGCCGTCTTCGCGGTCCTGCCAGAACTGGATGCCGCCTCCCGTCAGGAAATCAACGCCGCTGTCCACATACTGCGCGGCGTTGGTATACTCGTCATCGCGGTCAAGTGAATGGCCGACGAAGTCCAGCGGCGTGGCATCGTTGATGCGGCAGGTGACGGCCACTCCGGTCTTCATCCCTTTCGATTGCGCCAGATGCAGAAGGCTGGGGACCGGATTGCCTTCAGGGTCAGTGCCCATGTAGCCGTATTTCGTCTTTACACCCGTGGCGATGGCGGAACCGCCCGCGCAGGAGTCGGTGACCAGGCGGTCGGTGGCATAGGTGCGGGAATAGCCCGTCACCTTGAAATTGTCCATGTTGAGGTGACCTCCGTTAAGCACCCAGCCGCAGCTGACCTGCTCCACGCCCATACCGTCGCCGATCATCACGATGACGTTCTTGATGCGTTTGCTTTTGACCGGTCCGACCGTGACAGTCTCATAAGGCTGAATCACCGTATACTGGTCATCCTCGCTGAACTGGTCGTTGGCATATTTCGAACGGTTGCGGGAGATGTCCTGCTCTTCCTGGGCGAAGGCGGCGATACAGCCGGCGAATGCCAGAAGCGTTATTATAAACCTCTTTTTCATATCTGTCTATTGCTTGTCAGTTCAACATGCACTTCCTGTGACGCGCCCTTCATGCAGGTGACAGTCTTTGTTTCACCCGGAAGCAGGGGGAAGAAATTGTCGCTCCAATAGGCGGGGACGACAAGCTGTCCCTCGGAGTCCTTGGCCTTCAGGATGTTCATGTAAGAGATGAACGGAGAATTGTTGACCAGCGTCACTGAAAGGTTGTCACCATTGTCCGTCACCGTGAGATCAACGTCCGCAGAGCCCTGGGCGAAAGCGAAACCGAGGTCGGAGTAACCGGTAATGGGAGTGATGTACCAGTTCGTTTCCTTCCAGTCGTATTCATTGTCCCTGGCCGGCAGGCAGTAGAAATTGTCCACGGCCAGGCCTGCGTCATCCGTCAGCTGGAGAGCGACGAAATGCGGTTTGCCGTCGTAGCGCTTAAGGTCGAAGACGGGGACGACGTCCCTGTAGCCGACGCTGACGGACTTTGTTTCTTCGCCGATCAGGCGTGAGGAGGCGTCGAAAACCTTCACCGTGGCCTTCAGTGCATGAGGGGCGGCATCCGAACTTTCATTCACGGCATAGACCTTCCTGTCGGCATAGTCGAATAGGAGCTGGAGCGGCTCGCAGGCTTTCTTGGTGCCATAATAGGCTGCGCAGGGGACTCCGTACCAGTCATAGAGCTGCCAGTAAAGGGACGGCCATGCGGAGTTGAGCATCCACTGGACGATACCCGTGGAATTGGGGATCCTGACGCGGAAAGCCTCGAACATGGCGCGCGTGCCGTCGTAGTCTATGGCGTGGGCCTTGCGGACGAAGTCCTCCAGGCCGTCGAAGCCGCCGTACAGGCCGTTGACCGTCTCCTGCAGCTGCTTCGTACTGTTCATCGCGGAACCTGATGCGGTGCAGTGGTAATCCCAGCTGTCGGAAAGCGGCCAGAGAGCATCTTCCGGAATCATCCTCTTGAGGGACTCGAGCTGCGGCAGGTTCGCACCGATGCCGGTCTCGGTATTCCAGCCGAAAGCGCCGCCCGCCTCAGTATCCCTGTACCAATAATCCGGGGCCACATACTCATAAGGGCCTTCCATCTTGGTGCCGGACCAGCCGGCAAGGCTCTTCAGGTTCTTGGCGGAGCAGACATAGGGGCGGTAGTCCTCTTCCTCGTAAATGGCGAGATAGCGCTCCTCAAGGCCGGGGTTCGGGATGCGGTCACTGCCCGTCAGCCATGCGATGACAGAAGGATGGTTGTGCAGGCGCACCACCTGGTCGTGGAAATAGCGCACGGCGAGTTCCTCGGACTCAGGTGTGTTGATGCAGCCGTAGCCCTTGACCTCGGGAAGGCCGCAGTAGTCTTCCCATTCCCACTGGCAGCTGAAGCCCACGAGGGCCAGCACGCCCCAGGCGTCGCAGAGGTCGTACACCAAATCATCCTTGCCCCAGATGTTCTCGAATCGGATGAGGTTCATGTTCATGTCCTTCACATAGCGGACCTGCCTGGCGATGGACTCGGGAGTGTCCAGCAGGAAGATGTCGTCGGTCCAGCCGGCACCCTTCAGCAGGATATCCTTGCCGTTGAGGGTGAACTGGCGGTAGCCTTCCTCCGTGAGGCGGCTCTCGATCTTGCGGATGCCGAAGGTGGCCGCATCGGTATCGGATACGGATCCTCCCTCCTCCACGCAGACGTCAAGCCGGTACAGTTCGGGAGTGCCCAGGTCATATGTCCACCAGACGCGGGGGTTGTCGACATGCAGGATTGAGGCCTCGGCGGGCGTCAGGGTGACTTTCTTCGTCTCCATGGGGCCGAGGGTGACGGGAACGGACGCCGTTCCGTAATTCTCCTGACGGGAAAGTTCGCCGTTGCCAAGGTTCAGCACAATATTGGCCTCCACGGGACGGTTCTCCTTGTTGCAAAGAGTCACAAGGGCCTTGAGGTCAGCCGTGGCGAAGCTTTCGACATCCAGGTCGGGGACGACATAGACATCCTCCACGGACACGGCTCCCGTGGTGTGCAGGGTGACGGGGCGGACGATGCCCATGCTTTCATCGAGCGGACGGGGATTCCAGTCCACGAAACCGATGTTGAGATCTCCCTTCTGTGCCCGGCGCAGCCTGACTTCCAGGTCGTTCCCGGCTTTCAGCAGATCCGTGACATCGTATTTGCGACGGATGAATACGCCGAAGGTTGTGTCGGACGAAGCTATCTGCCTGCCATTGAGGAAAATGTCGGCATAATAGTCCAGCCCGTCGAATACCAGTTCGGCATGCTGCCCCTTCGCCGGCTTTCCGGCAAATGAGGTTTTATAGGTCCAGGTCTCGTCGAATATCGATTTTTCTGCTTTCTCGTAGTTCCGGCCTTCGAGGAGGCCTTCGCCGAAGAAACCCGCCTCGTAGAGGGTGCCGGCGACAGTGGAAGGGGTCGTTGCGGCAACGGACACTCCATCCTTGGAAAGGGTCCAGCCTTCGGCAAGGACGGCCCTGTCTCCGGAGGCCATGCGGCCGTTCTGTCCGCAGGCGCTGAGTGCCAGCATCAGTAAAATGCAATTGAACGGTGCTTTCATACGCTTTGTCAGATAAGTGATGCTCCGATAACAGGGAAGTCGTCGTCCGCGAAGGCGGCGATGGTCAGGTGGTCGACGGATATGCTGTACGGGAAATGCTCGCGTACATAGGCCTCCATTGAGGGACGGAAAAGGTCAAGCGAGTGCGCGATGCCGCCGCCAAAGGCGATGTGGCTGGGATCATACGCATACAGGACATTGCATACGAGCTCGCCGAGGTGCATGCCGAATTCCTCGAAGAGGGCGAGGGCTGCAGCGTCGCCGCCTCCGGCGGCAATGGCCGCCGCCTTGCTGTCCCATCCCCTCCCTTCGAAGAACTTCTTGCTGCAGTAGTCCTCAATCATAGTGCCCCGGTATGGGAGGCTGCAGAGCTCTCCGGCACCACTGTTGGCGCCGCAGAAGAGCCTGCCGCGGTCCACGATGCCGAGCCCTGTGCCCGTACCGAGGGTAATGCCCACGAGCACTTCCGGCTTTGCATCCTCCGGATACGCTCCGTATGCCGCCATTGCGAAACAGTTGGCGTCGTTGCCGACGGAGACCGGCACTCCGAAACGTTCCTCCAGGTAAGCCTTTAGAGGGACGACCTTCCAGGAAGGGATGTTTCCGGCGTCATAGACCACTCCTGTGTGGGTGTCCACAAGGGTCGGGACTCCGACTCCTATCTTGGTGGTGTCCGGAGTGATGATGCCGGTTATCTGCTCCGATAGATATTCGAGGGTTTGTTCCATGGTCGCATCCTTCTTGAAAGAAGGAACTGAAAACTTGCGCAGAATCCTGCCGTTTTCGACCAGACCGAGAACGAGATTAGTGCCTCCGATGTCGATTCCGAGTGTCATGTGGTTTTTCTTTTTTACAAAAATATGGATTAGATTGGGAGAATAAATACAAATTTGCGGTTTTTAATACACAAAACGCGTCAATGTATTGAAACGGTTTAATATTTTTGCCATATTTGTGTCGGACACATCAAACATATTGACTATGAAGTCAAAACGTATTTTGTACCTCTTATATACGTGCGCGTTGTGCGTAGCGTGTTCGACACCCTGCCGCATAGTATGGACGGAAGGAGCCGATGACGGCAAAGGAAAGGCCGTCCACACAATGGAGATCCTCAATGCCCCCAAGGGAACTGAATGGACCATCTGGTTCTCACAGTTCCGCACCCCCGTAACCATGGAGGAGGGCGCTCCCGGCAGCATTGAGCATATAAGCGGAACGCTGTACCGGGTCGTCCCCGCGGAAAGCAATCCCGGCGGAACGATGACTCTCAACTACGAAGCCAAGTCGCTCGTCAACCAGTGCCGGGCTCCGGAAGGCTTCTTCCTGCAGAAGAAGGGCGGAAAACCCGTCGCAGTGGAGGTTTCCTACATCTTCCTCCCCAGCGAGCCCGTCCGCTCTTTCGAGTGGAATCCCGTTTCCACCACAGTCTATGACATGGTGCCCCGGCCGAAAGATGTGCGTCTGACCGACGGTACCACTGACCTGTCATCGGCCTCGGCCGGCGAAGCCGTCATCGTCTCCGGACAAGTCCCGGGATGGTACCGTATCACGGTGGACGGCGGCATCCGCGTCGAAGCGGCGGACGAGGACGGAGCATATTATGCGTCAGTCACACTTGAGAATCTCCGGCGCAATGCCGGCGGAAAGCCGGTGCCGAACGCCGTCGTGACGGACTGGCCCGACCTGCCGTACCGTGGCCTTATGCTGGACGTCAGCCGCAATTTTACTAAAAAAGACGACCTGCTGCGCCTCATCGACATCATGGCGCACTACAAGGTGAATTACCTGCACCTGCATTTCGGTGACGACGAGGGCTGGCGCATAGCGATCGACGCCCTGCCGGAGCTTACGGAATACGGGGCTTTCCGCTGCATCCCTGTCCTTAACGAAGACGGCTCCATTTCCGAGCCTGACGCCATACAGCCCACATACTGCGTCGCTGCGGACCGCGGCGACGAATCCCCCGGCAACGGATTCTATTCGCATGCGGACTTCGTCGAGATACTCCGACACGCCTATGCCCGGCGCATCCGCGTCATCCCCGAATTCGACACGCCCGGCCATTCCCGCGCAGCGGTCAAGTCCATGGAAAAACGCGCGGAAAAGACAGGGGACGTCTCCTGCCTGCTCTCAGAGCCGGAGGACAAGTCGGAATATGTGTCCGTCCAGGATTATACCGACAACGTCATGAACGTGGCGCTTCCTTCCACATATACCTTCATGGGGACTGTCTTCGACGCCCTGATAGCCATGTACCGCGAGGCCGGAGCACCATTGGAGGCCATCCATGTCGGAGGCGACGAGGTGCCTGACGGCTCATGGACCGCCTCCCCGGCCTGCAAGGCCCTCATGGAGGCCAACGGGCGCACCGACATAGGCTGGCTCAAGGACTGGTTCCTCAACCGGGTGATGGACATCGCCGAGGAACGCGGAGTCAAGCTCGCCGGCTGGCAGGATGTCTGCCAGAATCTTGAGCCGGCGACGCTCGAGCGCCTGAAGCGCAACCTCGCTTTCGCCAATCTCTGGACCGTGTCGCACGGACGCGACGTCCTGCCGTACGAGTTCGCCAACGACGGCATCGGAGTGGTCATTTCCAGCGCCCCCAACTGCTATTTTGACTTTGCTTACAACTATGGCAAGGAGGAAAGGGGCCACTCGTGGGGCGGCTTCGTGGATGAACGCAGAAGTTTCTCCCTCCTGCCATACGACATGTACCGTTCCGTCCGCTGGGACGACAAGTGCCGCATGGTGGACATCTCCCATGCCGATGAGGGCAAGCCCGCGCTCACGGCGGACGGACGGAGCCGCATACTCGGTGTCCAGGGCCAGCTCTGGTCCGAAACGCTCCGCAGTTTCGACCACGTGACATACTACCTGTTCCCCAAGGCCCTCGGCCTGTTCGAGAGGGGCTGGAACGCGACTCCCGCATGGGAGGATACGACCGTCTCCGACGATCCGGAGTTCATGGGCGACTTCGACCGTTTCTTCAGCATCGTCACGGATAAGGAATATCCGTACTACGAATCGCTGGGCATCAGTTATCACCGCCATTGACATGATACGCCTGCTCATTATATCCGACTTTACCGAATCGTTCGCGGTTAAGCTTCTCAAAGGCATCGTGGACTACTCGCGCCGCAAGGAGCAGTGGTCCATCTGCCGCATGCCGCCCGCATACAAGCAGAGCATCGGCATTCCCGGAGTGGTGAAATGGGCTAAGGATTGGAGCGCTGACGCCGTCATCGGCCAGTTCGAGGAGACCGACGACGTCAGCCTCTTCGCACGCAACGGAATCGCGGTTGTCGCACAGGACTACAAGAAACGGTTCTCGAATATCCCCAACATCACGGCCGATTACATCGGGACCGGACGCATGGCAGCCCGTTTCTACATCGAGCGCGGTTTCAGGAACTTCGGTTTCTTCGGATTCAACAATGTCTGCTGGTCGGACGAGCGCTGCGAGGGATTCCGAAAAGAAGTGGAGGAAGCCGGATTCGGCGGGAACTTCTACAACTACAACCTGCAGGATATCGACCGGCTGTGGTACTACGAGAGGGACAAGCTGCGCGAATGGCTCCGCACCATCCCGAAACCCATAGGCATCATGGCCTGCGACGACAATCAGGGCAACAACCTCATCGAGGCCTGTCATGCGGCGGGAGTAGGCATTCCATCCGAAGTCTCGGTCATGGGTGTCGATGACGACGAACTGCTCTGCAGCCTCAGCAGCACCACGCTTTCAAGCATACATGTGGACATCGAGGAAGGTGGTTGGAAGACCGCCGAGCTCATCGAGCGCATGGTCAATTTCCCCGGCGCGCCGGTGGAGGACGTCGTGCTGAAGCCCGTGAAGATAGTGGGAAGGATCTCGACGGCCGCTTACGCCACGGACGACCCCAACATCCAGACAGCAGTGCAGTTCATACACCGCAACTACCAGAAAAAGATCTCCGTCAAGGACGTTACCGCCGAAGTCCCGCTCTCCCGCAGGCTTCTTGAGCGCCGTTTCAAGGCCGTGACGGGACAGACCCTGTACCAATACATCACCGACCTGAAGATCAAGCACTTCGCAGAGTTGCTCCAGAACAGCGGAGAGCAGGTGATCAGCATCGCACTATCCCTCGGAGAGAATGACTCCAAGAGCATCTCCCGACGTTTCAAGCAGATATACGGATGTTCCCCCCAGGAATGGAGGGAAAAACACATAAAAGACAAACAAGCATGAGAAAAAGCATCATCCTGACCGCCCTTGCCCTGCTTGCGGTCGCCTTCACCGGCAATGCCCAGAATCCCGACGCCATACGGCTGCTCGAGACCCATCCCGAATACCTTGACGGTACCGATTTCCTCTGTCCGACGACACCGGCCAGCCTCACAGCCGCCCCGAAGGGGTACAAAGTGTTCTATGTCAGCCATTACGGCCGCCACGGAGCCCGCTATGCCTGGCAGAGCGACATGTACAGCCGGCTGAATGAAGTGTTCTCGGCCGCGGAAGAGGACGACAACCTAACCGCCCTGGGAAAGGATTATAAGGGACGTTTCGACAGCCTTTACCCTTCCGTGCGTTACCGCACCGGCGACCTTTCGCGCAAGGGATGGCAGCAGCAGCAGGAACTCGCTTCGCTGATGTACGACAACTATCCGAAGATCTTCGGCGACGATGCCAAGGTCCGCTCCTGGACCTCCACGTCCACCCGGTGTGTAATGACGATGTCGGCTTTCTGCCTCGGACTCAAGGCACGCAATCCGCAGCTGGACATCTTCGAGAATTTCGGCACGTTTTTCCTGCCGGCAATCCTTCCCCTCGACAAGAGCAATCCTTTCCGCACGGGGTATGTACCCGAGACTCCCCTCGGTTTCAGCGAGACCTGGGAGCAGTATATCGAGCGCACGATCGATTACCGCGCCATCCTCTCCCGCCTCTTCAAGGATCCAGACAAGAATATCAAGAAGAAAGACCAGTGGGATTTCGTGTCCTATCTCTACTTCTTCGCCGCAGGCATGGCCAGCCTTGACACTGATCTCAACTTTACCGACATCTTCACGCCTGAGGAGCGCGTAGCCCTCTGGAAGATTGACGACTTCCAGTTCTACGCCAACGCCTGGCCCACCCATCTCGGCTACCAGCCCATAGTCAACGACATCATCGCCAAGGCTGACGAGAGAATAGCCACCGGCGAGAAGGGTGCCGACCTGCGTTTCGGTCATGACTACACCTTTCTTCCTCTGCTCATGACGCTCGGAGTGAACGGATACGACCACTCCGTCACCAATCCTGACGACATCCCGACATGGTGCCGCCTGCAGGATGTGCCGATGGGAGCCAACCTCCACTTCGTATTCTACAAGAGCAAGAACTCCCCGAAGGTGCTCTTCAAGGTACTGCTGAACGGCGAGGAGGCCCGTCTGCCCATCGCGACTGACAACTGGCCGTACTATGACTGGGATGCCTTCAAGCTGGCCGCATACCGCCCCGTGATGGGCAAGGTGGAAGAAGAAGTGTCCACCAAAGTTCCAGAGGTCTCCGGCCTGTGCCTTGCCCCTGACGGGCAGGGCCTGCTGGCCGCCTCCGACGAGAACGGCGTCTATTATGTCACCCTGGCGGGAGACACCAGGCCGTTCTATACTGAAAGGCGTATGGACTGCGAGGGCGTCACTCTCGATCCCGAGACCCGCGACGTCTATTACATCGTCGAGAGAAAGCAGGAAGTCAGGAGACTCAAAGGCCCCGACTACAATGAGTCCGAGCTCCTCTGCACCATCGACGAGGTGGGCAAGGGTACGAACTCCGGCCTCGAGGGCATCAGCTGGTACAAGGATGGCAAGCTGTTCATCGGCAACCAGATGCATCCGACCGTCCTCTTCCAGTATTCCCTCACCGACGGCATCATTTCACGCACCGAGATCACGGGCACGACAGAAATCGCGGCCCTGTGCTACGACCCGGACCGCGATGTGCTGTGGATAGCCGACAGCGAGCAGCACAACATCAATCTGTGCACCACTGACGGCGATGTTCTTATGACTTATCCCGTACCTTTCATCGACAATGGCGAAAGCCTGTACGTCGACCACGTAAATGATTGTATCTGGGTCGGCGACGACACCACGTCGAAGATCTACAAGATATCCTTCTACGGCCTATAGACCGGTCTCAGCGGCCTCGACGGCCTTGAAATAACGGTAGCTGTTCACCTTCACCTCGCCGATAGCAGCCTCGTCGCAGACGATGATGCCGGCGGGGTGATTCTGCAGTGCGCTGACGGTATTATAGTGCGACATCGGGCCCTCGATGGCGCTGGCCAGGGCGCGCGCCTTCTTGGATCCGTAAGCGAGGATCATCACCTCCTTGGAAGCCATGACGGTGGCGACACCGACGGACATGGCCTGGGCGGGAACAGCCTCGGGGTCGCCGCCGAAGAAGCGGGAATTGACCTCGCGGGTGTCCTGGGTGAGGGTGACCACGCGGGTACGGGACTCCAGTGGGGAGAAAGGCTCGTTGAATGCGATGTGACCGTCCTCACCGATGCCTCCCATGAACAGGTCGATGCCACCGGCTTTCAGGATAGCCTCCTCATAAGCAGCGCACTCGGCTGCGGGATCGGCGGAATTGCCATTGAGGATGTGGATGTTCTCCAGGGGCTCGTCAATGTGGTTGAAGAGATTGGTGAACATGAAAGAGTGGTAGCTCTCGGGGTGCTCCTCGGGCAGGCCGACATACTCGTCCATATTGAAGGAGATCACGTTCTTGAAGGAGATTTCACCGGCCTTGACCATACGGACCAGTTCGGCATAGGTGCTCAGAGGGGTGGAGCCGGTAGGAAGACCCAGCACGAAGGGCTCGGAAGTACGGGCGGCCTTCTCCTTGATCTTGGCGGCAATGTAATGCGCTGCCCAAAGGCCGCATTCTTTTGCGTTGTCGCGAATGATGACTTTCATTTGTGCTTGTGTTTAGATTGTTATAATAGTTTCAAGAATACTTCAAGTGCCTGGTATTCAGCCATTCCAAGCTTGTCGTACAGCTTGGCGGTGTTCTGGGTGCGCTCCTCGGCCCTCTGCCAGAACTCGCGAGGGTCTTCGCCGGGGAACGGCACGATGTCCTTCTGCGAGAGATGGCGGAAGATGGCGTGACGCTTTAGGACGACCTCGTCGGGACTCAGCGGAACGGCCATGTCCACGCGTCCCGGCTCCCACTCCATCCATGCGCCGCGGTACAGCCAGATGTGCGTGCCCGCGAGCCACGACTCCCCCTCGGCCTTCAGCTGCTCGAAGGCATCGAGGGCCGCTTCGGTGCAGACGCGGTGCGTACCGTGCGGGTCGGCCAGGTCTCCGGCCATGAAGATCATGTCCGGACGGAGACTGCGGAGCAAATCCTTGATGATGTCTATGTCGGCCTGGGTGCAGGGATTTTTCTTGATGCCTCCGGACTCGTAGAACGGGAGGTTGAGGAAATGGACGTTCCTGTCGGCGTCAAGGCCGAAGGAGCGGACCGCGGCGCGGGCCTCGCTGCGCCGGATGGCGCCCTTGAGGTCCAGCAGCGGCCGGGGTTCCGGCTCGCCCGGAACCTTCGCGGCAACTAGTGCGCGCACCTCCTCATAGCGGTCCGCCATGCCCAGCTGGATGGCGGCGTCCATGTGCTGCAGGACGACGTCGTCGTGCACGGCGACGTTGCCCGAAGTCTGATATGCGACATGGACGTCATGCCCCTGGGACACAAGGCGGATGAACGTTCCGCCCATCGAGATCACATCGTCGTCCGGATGCGGGGAGAAGATCAAAACGGTCTTGGGATATGGCTTGGCGCTCACCGGGCGGGTGCTGTCATCCGCTCCGGGCTTGCCGCCAGGCCATCCCGTGATGGTATGCTGGAGGTCGTTGAACACGTCGATGTTGACCTTGTCGAAACTCCCGTAATACTCCAGGAGGGAGCCGAGGGAATTCTCCAGATAGTCCTTTTCAGTCAGCTTCAGAATGGGTTTGTCAACAGTAAGGCAGAGCCAGGCTACAGCCTTGCGGACTAGCTTGGGAGTCCAGTCGCAAGGCCCGACGAGCCAGGGAGCGACGGAACGCGTCAGCAGGCTCCCGGCTGTCGCATCGGTGAAGAAACGGACATGGTCGTGACGCTGCAGCAGCGAAGCCGGACAGTCGGTCGTCACATCTCCCTCCACAACGGCCCTGACCGCCTCCGCCTTGTCCTCTCCCCATGCCATCAGTATGATGCGCCCAGCGGTAAGCATCGTTCCGATGCCCATCGTGATGGCACTCTCCGGCGTGGCGGAGAAATCATGGTTGAAATTGCGGGACTGGCGCTTGCGCGACCTGTATGACAGGCGCACCGTGCGGGTGCGGGTCTTCTCGTTGCTTCCGGCTTCGTTGAAGCCGACCTGCCCTTCCTCGCCTATGCCGATGACCAGCAGGTCGAGGCCGCGCGCCATCCGGTCAAAAGCGGCGCAATAGTCGGACACATCCTTCTGGGACACTGTCCCATCGGGGATGTGGACATTCTCCGGAAGGATGTCGATATTGTCCAGAAGCGCAGTATGCAGACGGTGGTTGCGGCTCTGCAAATCACCCTTTGCGGCCGGATAATACTCGTCGATGGAGAAAATCTCGACATTGGAGAAAGACACTTCCCCCGCCCGGCAGCGGCGTGCAAGCTCCTCGTACAAAGTAACGGGCGTGGCTCCAGTAGTGAGTCCAAGACGGAAAACCCGTCCCTCACACGCCTTGATGGCATCTACGACAAGGTCTGCGACTGCGACAGAAGCCTGACGCGACTCGGGATAGATGTCCGTCCAGATCTTTTCGTAATTGTGCAATATGCCTGCAGGGAGTTCCTTCTCGATCAGGCCGCCTTCGTACGGCAGGGTGAAATGCTTATCAGTCATACTGCAAATCTACGAAAAAGCGAGAAAAATCGAATCGCTTTTTGCGTCATCGTCTATCCCAATCCCGTACGAAACCAGAGAAAGCACAAAACCGACCGTCCTATGCTTTCTCCGTCATATCAATCAAGTTCGATCCAGTCGGAAGAGGTGACGGTGTAAGCGCCGCATACCCCGGTGCCGCCATGGACGTTAGTATATACATACGACACAGGCGCCAGGCCGAGTTCAAAGAACTCGCTGCCGTTGTTGTTGTACTGCGCTTTCAGATAATTGTAGAAACTCTCGGAGAAACGGTATAGAACGATACTGTATGTGTAGCGCCTTTCAGACTTGCTGATAGAATTCTCCGGATACTCGTAGTAGGAACTCTTGGCGCCTTCATAACAAGTTGATGCTATGGTTATATGTCTTCGCCCTTCCTTGGATGTGTAGCCGGGTATATCCTTCCATATCTGTACAGAAGAATAGGACTCACCCCCTTTCATAAAATTGTAGTACCTGGGCATCACGCTGACCGGTGTCTCGCTGGCCGCAGACAGACTGCCCAGGTCCGTCATTGCGGTGGGCATGAGTCCTTTAGAATTCGTTCTGTGTTTGATTTCTCCCCATATCCAATCTTTGGAATCAGGGTCCCATTTAGCTTCCTGACTGTCGGTATCGGATCTCTGTAAAACAACTGCTCCATAGAATCCCCCTTCATCATTCGGATCGGCGTAATCTATATCCACATACAGCGTAAAGCTTCTCTTTTCGGGCTCGGGATTGCGAGCTTTCCATGTATAATCTGGAAATAAACCTGGCATCTCACACGAAGCGCTCACATCGTCCAAACCGGGAATCGTTGCGGTCACTTCGATAAGGTCACCCGGTGAAAACACGTGTTCCGTGGCATAAAACTGCATCCTGTCAGGGATGGAACGGTTGCTCTTTTCCAGTTCGAGGGACTGGCCGTTAACCTTGACACTTACACTCTCTCCCGAGGTCCGTTTGGGTGAGGGATATCCAATCAAGGGAGTTGTACCCTGGACTATGAAGAAGGTGGTGTCGTAATCGTTGGAGGGGATGAAAGACATCCAGACGACGCCTTCCTCCAACTGCTTGGTAATATCGAAACTGCGTTCGCAGGCAGCAAGTCCTGCGAGCACGGGAAGAATAAGGAGTATCTTTCTCATTGTCTCAGAATTTCAAGGTGTAACTTACGGTCGGGATAATGGGAATGATGCCGTATGAATGTGCTGCATATCCGTCCCACTGCTCTCCTATGGTGGCATAGATGGGATTCATCCGGCAGTATACATTATAGATGCTGAAGTTCCAGGTTCTGACTTTACCGTCAGACCTTTGTTTTATCCAGTTCATACCCACGTCTAAACGGTGATAGTCAGGAAGTTTGATGTTGTATGGACCGGTATAGACTTGAATATAACTGTGCCATATGTGACCCTCGGCCTCAGTGGAACCATTGTACCTTCCCTGGCCACTGACCGTCATCCTGTTGCCGGAATGATATACCCATCCGCCATAGATTTCGAAGCGCTTGCTGAACTTGTGCGTAGCTGTGATGTTGAACTTGTGGCGGTTGTCGTTACGGTCCCGGTACCATCGGTCGCTGAATTCAGAGAAGAAACGCTCAGACCATGACAGAGTGTAGGCTATGTCGACCTTGGTCTTTTCATTCTCCCAGCCGAAAGCCATTTCAGCACCGTAGGCGCGACCCTGTCCTTTTGTGAAAACGCTCTCCCACTGGTCTACAGGCGGATAAATGGCCGCAGGTCCGGCGTATTCGTAAATATTGTCCAGCGTCTTCCAGAACCCTTCTATGTCCAAGTGCATTCCGTGCGGGAGGGTGGTGTACAATCCAGCTGCAGCCTGTTGCGAATGCATCGGACGGATGATAGCGGTTGTAGGCAGCCAGATGTAGGAAGGCAGGTCCACATAAGTGGTCTGCAACCGATGCTCGAACTGGTTCATCAAAGTGTATGAAGCCTTCAAGGCTACAGCATCGGAGAGGTCATAGCGAAGCGAGAAGCGCGGTTCAGGCAGCGCGTAGGCCTTTCCTTTCACAAGGAAAAGGGCCGCGCGGAAACCCGCATTTGCCGTCAGGCCCGGCAACAGGGACATTTCATCCTCGATATACACTGAGGGCTCCTCGCCGGCATAGAACAACCTGGTGCTGTTTTTATTGAACTCCTCTGTGCTGGAACCGACCTCAGCCCACTGGCGGAGGGAACGCTCCGGGCTGTAGAAGTGCTGCTCGAATGAAGCCCCGAACCGGATGTGGTGTCTTGCAAAGGGTTCCCAGTCGAAATCCGCACCCAAGCGTATTCCATGTATTCCGGAAAGGTCCGATTCCTCGGCACAGGTGAAAGTATCCCCTTCCTCTCTGTCATAATCCCAGACCTTTCCGACATACTTAACTTTTGATAGGTTGAACGAATAATATGTTCCTATCCTGGATACCAACTTGTCAGAATATGTGTGGTTCCACATCAGTCCTACCGTTGTTGATCCCCAGTTGACCACTCCGCCAAGGTCGTTATAGCCAGAGTATTGTTCAGAATCGACATTTCTATGTTTCAGGGTTCTGTCGCCCAAGTTCAAACGGTCCATGCCGTTGAAAAAACGCAGGCGCAGAATGTCGCGGTTGCTCAAAAGGTGTGTGATGCCGAGGTTGAAGTCCCAGAAAGCATATCCTCCCCTGACGATCTCACGCTTTTTGTTTTTGCTGTTTACGTATGCAATGGCAGGGATGGAGACCGTTTCCGACCATGTCCGGCGCAGGCCAAGCTGAAAAGAGGTGCGGCCATTTACTATAGGCCCTTCGAGCTGGATGCGTCCGTCAATCAGGCCAAGCGAGAAAGTCCCGTGCCTTTCATACATATCTCCATCACGGGTGGTAACGTCCACCACTGACGACAGGCGGCCGCCATATCGTGCAGGAAAACCGCTCTTGTAGAAATCAACTCCGTCCACCACATCAGTGTTGAATGCCGAGAACAAGCCAATGAGATGACTGGAATTGTAGATGGAAGAGCCGTCCAGGAGGAAGAGGTTGTCACCTCCCGTTCCGCCATGGACGAACAGGCCGGACATCAGCTCCGTTCCGGAAGCCACGCCCGGAAGAAGCTGTAGCGTCTTGATGAGGTCGGGGGTGCTGAACACGGCAAAGCCTTTGTTCAGCTCCTTTCCGTCGAGGCGCGTCAGGCCGGTCTGCGTCCGCGTGATGCGGCGCAGGCGGTCGGCCGACACCTTCGCCGCCATGAGCGTATCCCCCCAGGCGGCCTCGATGTGCGAGGGGCGAAGCGTGTCGAAAACCATTACAGGCTCTTCGTATGTGACTTGAAGTGATTCTCCAGCACGTAGTAGCACAACGGTGTGTCCTCGGATCTCATATGCGATTCCGCTCCCTTCGAAAAGGTCCCGGAGGCTGCGCGTCAGGGACGTGTGGTCGCCAATGCTTGGGCTTATACCATCAAGCGGAAGCGATGAATCATAGACAAATGTGACTTCAAATCTGTCTTTTAATGCATTTATCTCCTCGAAATATGTCCGATTCTGGGCTTGTGCCGGCATCACGCAAAACAACATCAAGGCTGCAAATTGTGATAATATCGTTGTTCTCATAATGTCTGGGCTATTGGGCTTTCCGGTAGTGTTCTTCAGTGATGGTGTACATGTATGTCGGCATAACATCCCCACCAAAGCTGCTGCTTCTGTCTTTCCTTGCGATTTCATCCAGTTCCTCTTTCAGCTGGGATGTAATATTCGTGTATGATCCCATCAGAAGCGGGGAACCTATGGAATAGTCCTCGTTATAGACAAGTTTCTTCCCATCATCAAAAGTAATGGTAAATTCCGAGAAATAATCGAAACCGGCTACGGCTGTTGCCATTTTCCTATGGCCGGGATAGACTTTTAATGAAAACTCTGTTTGCTGGAGAGTCTTGACATTAGTATATAAGATGCATTTGATTTCTACCGGATGCCCGGATTCGTTATCGTACATAAGCACCCTTTTGTCTATATCGTCAGGGTCAAACTGATTGCATCCTCCCAAAAGCAAAAGACAGGCAACTGCAATGCACTGGACGGAGATAAATCTATGAAAAAACCTTTGCATGTTCTGATCTAATTGGAAATGATATCGATGGCCAGTGCGGATTCGATGGCTGAAATGATGTGGGCGAGGCCGTCGGAGACAAGGAATTCTCCGGTGAGGGATGTGCCCGTGGCATTTCCGCGGGCAACGGTCAGCTCCGCCCCGAAGAGGGAGGACAGTTCAGCGAGGACGTTTTCAAGCGGGGTGGCGTTGTATACCAGACGCCCCGTGGCCCAAGTGTCGGGATTGGAGGACGTGTCGATAAAGACTGGGATATCAGCCCCTTCCATGAGGACCGCGAGCGTCCCGGCCGTCATTTCGAGGCCCGTGTCCGACTGTTCCTTCGCGAACAGGACATGGCCCTCGCGGACGTAGACTTCGGAGCGGTCCGCGTCGAACTGGAACTTCGTTCCAAGGACGCGGACGCGGGCTTCGCCGGAGAGCACCTCGAAGGGGGCCTCGGGGTTGCGCTCCACATCGAAATAGCCGGTGCCGTTGAGGCGGACCGTGCGGTCTTTGGCGAAGCGACGCGGCTGGAAGGCCAGCGAAGCGCCTTCCTTGAGTGTTACGGTGGAGTGGTCCGGAAGCACGACGGTAGAAGCCGTGGTCTCCTCCCAGACGTTCATCCTAGAGTGGTGCAGTGCCAATCCGGAAAGGATGACCGCCACCGCAGCGGCAGCGGCGGACAGTCCCACGACCGCCCTGCGTCTCCTCCAGGCACGGTCGATACCGACAGCCTTGCGTAAACGGCCTATCGCGCTGGCCGGATCGAACAGCCTGCGCCGGTAATGGCGTAGGACAAACTGGAGCGACTCTTCATTGTTTTTCACAGGCATAAAGCAGAGTTTTTACCATTAAGACTCTGCAATAGGGAAAAAGTACTATCCTGTGCAGAAGAAAAATGAAAGAATCTTCAAAGGGAGGTTCCGGAGGCCTTCAAGGGCTTTGGAAATGTGGTTGCGGACGGTGTGGACGGAAATGCCGAGGTTGTATGCGATTTCCTCGTACTTCATGCCGTCACGCTTGCTCATCAGGAGTACCTGGCGCCTCCTTTCCGGCAGGGAATCGATGGCGGACCACATCCTGGCCTCGATCTCGGAACGGTCTTCGAGCCCTTCGTCCGGA
>JBGUGW010000056.1:0-11022 GCA_045111695.1 Candidatus Cryptobacteroides sp.
CGCCGTCAACTACGGCGCCATCGGCGTGGTGATCGGCCACGAGATGACCCACGGCTTCGACGACCAGGGCAGCCTGTTCGACAAGGACGGCAATATGAACAACTGGTGGACCGAAGAGGACCGCGCCGCTTTCGTGGAGAAGACCAAGGTCCTCGCCGACCAGTACAGCGAGGTTGAGGTCCTGCCCGGCGTAAAGGCCAACGGCGAACTGACCCTCGGCGAGAACATCGCTGACCACGGCGGCGTGAGCATCGCCTGGACAGCCCTGCACAACGCCCTCGGTGGCGTTGAGCCCAAGCCCGTCGACGGATTCACCGCAGCCCAGCGCTTCTTCCTCGGCTACGCCCATGTCTGGGCCCAGAACATCACTGACGAGGAGCGTGCCCGCCTGACCAAGCTTGACGTCCACTCCCTGGGCGACAACCGCGTCAACGTCACTCTCCGCAACTTCGGTTACTTCTTCGACGCTTTCGGCATCAAGGAGGGTGACCCGATGTTCCGTCCCGAGTCCGAGCGCGTACACATCTGGTAGTGAACGCCTCGTCCTTCATAGCGAAGAAACTCCGTTTCAAGGGGAGGATTGCGATGGCATCCGTCGCAATCTCCTTCCTTGTCATGATCATTGCCGTGTCCGTGTCTTCCGGCTTCCGCCGGGAGATACGGAGCGGCATTGCTTCAGTCAGCGGGGACGTCCAGCTGACGCCGGCGGACATGAACTACATCGGGGAGGAGTCCCCGGTCTCTTCCGAACCGCCTTCCCTGGGTCCTATCAGCGCCGTGCAGGGAGTGAAATCGGTCCAGCCGGTCATTTACCGTGCTGGCATCGTGAAGAAGGACGACAATATCCACGGGGTGATATTCAAGGGTGTCACGGAGCGTGATTCGCTCGTGGACCTGGGCATAAGCATCCCGGACCGTCTCGCCGAGATACTTGATCTCGGTGAGGGGGACGACCTCCAGGCGTATTTCGTAGGGGAGCGCGTCAAGGCTCGCCGCTTCCATATCCGTTCCGTGTACCGTTCACCGGTCCGTGCGGACGACAACCTGATCGTGCTGGCATCGCTGGAGGATATGCGCCGCCTGAACGGCTGGGAGGAGGACGAGGTGTCCGCGCTGGAGATCACGCTCGACGAAGCCTACAGGGACGGTCCGCTCATGCGGGCCAAGACCGACGAGATAGGCACGCTTGCCCTTGTACATGCTTCGGACGATGATGATTCCCTTGTCGCCAGTTCGATAATGGACAAGTATCCCCAGCTTTTCGACTGGCTCAACCTCATAGATTTCAACGCCCTGGCCGTGCTCATCCTGATGACGGTCGTGGCGGGTTTCAACATGATTTCGGGACTGCTGATCCTGCTGTTCCGGAGCATTTCCACCATCGGTACCCTCAAGGCCATGGGCATGGCGGACAAGTCCATCTCAGCGGTGTTCATGCGCGTTTCCTCCAACCTGGTTCTCAAGGGGATGCTGATAGGCAATGCCGTCGCGCTGGCGTTGTGCGCGCTCCAGGACGCGACGCATTTCCTGAAACTCAACCCCGACAATTACTTCATCTCCTACGTGCCTCTCAAGGTCAACGTTCCGTTGATACTGGTGGCCGACCTGGCGGCTTATGCCGTCATAATGCTGCTTTTGCAGATACCCGTAAGGTTTATCTCGAAAGTGGATCCCGCCCTGACCGTAAGGGCGCAGTAGCTAAGGACTTATGACCTTGAAGTCCTCGTAAAGCGAAAGAACTCTCTTTACATAGGAAATGGTCTCGGTGCCCTGGAAGGTGCCGAGCCTGATGACGCTGTCCACCTGTATGGTGGACTCGTCGCGCATGTCCGGAATGACGGAGACGATGCCGTCCCATGTCCCTGAATCCGCTCCGACCGATTCCGCATAGCGTATGCAGTCCATGATGCGCCCTTCGCCGGCATTGTATGCGGCCAGGGTGAATTTGCAAAGCTCATCCTTATTTGCAGCCTTGCCGCGGAACATGTTCTGGAGCAGGAGCAGGTATTCCGTCCCGGCCCTGATGCTTTCCTCGGGATTGAAGAGGTCGGAGACGCCCATTTTGGCAGCGGTCAAAGGCATCATCTGCATCAGGCCTTCGGCACCTCTCCTGGAGCGGAGTTCTATATGGAACTGTGATTCCTGGTAGATTACTGCCGACAGCAGTCTCCAGTCCCACCCGAGCCGCTTTGAAGCGGCCTTCACAAGGCTGTCATAGGGAGAGATGTGCCCGACTCCGCGCTTCCATTCCGCCCTTTTGGAAGGGCTGTATCTCAGGAGGAAGACGTCGCGCACCGGCTCATGCTCCTCCGAATCGAGGAATGATCCGAGCCACTCGTCTATCTCCGCCAGTCCTGCCGCGCAGTCCTGGCGGACCGCCCAGACCGTGAGGCTGTCTACGGGACGTGAGAGCAGTATGCTGTCCGGAGGCTGGACTTCGACGCAGGGGAGTACGACTATGTCGACCCTGCCCTGCAGGAGGGAGTCGGTCCACGAAGACCCCCTGCGCGCATTGGCTATGGATACCAGACTGTCTCCCATGCTTGCCGCAAAGCGTTGCAGGAGTTCGTAGTTGTATCCTACGGTGAGTCCGGGAAGATGCCTTTGCGAATGTTCGAGCTGGATGGCGCATCGGAGAGGAATCCCCTTGAAAGACATTTCATCCTGTTTGATGAAGCTGAGCGAACCGATACGGATCGAGGCCGCTACGGCTGCGGCGGCCAGGATGACGAAAATGGGATGGACGGTATGTCTGGGCATATCAGTTGCTCCTCTGCCGCAAGCCGCTGCCGGAGCCCTGGGCCGCCCTTGGAGGCCCCATGGTCTCGCCGGACGAGGAACCGGACTGACTGCTGTTGGCGGTACCCGTATCCTTGCCCGGCTGGGTGTAGAACGGCCAATACACTCCGAGCTTGACCATGCGCTGCGTGACTATGTAGCGGTCTGCGGAGAAGTAGTCGTTCTTCTTCATAGGCCAGCCTTGTCCTGCATTCTCCATCTTGACGAAGATGGTCGCACGCTTCCACTGCATGTTCACGAAAGCGTCGAAATACGGTCCGTTGGTATAGCTGTTCTTAGTCTGGTTGTGGAACACCCCTAACGCGGGATTATAGGCGGGCGAGTTCCACGCTGTATTGTACAGGCCGTTGGCTCCGATCTGCATGAGCATGACTCCGCCGGAGATCCTGAACTGCAGGTAGTACTTAAGATTGACGGCCAGCTGGGGCAGAGGCACCACATCAGGATTGGAGGACAGCTGGAACAGCACGCGGTTGTCCAGATGCAGTATTCCGAGCACAAGTTCCTTGTGGAGGTCGGCGGACAGGATGCTCATGGGAGTGACGTTCTGCCGGACTATGCCGAGAGTGTCATAATAGATGTTGTTGGCGAGCAGGGCGTATCCCACTCCCGCATCGAGCTTCCAGCGAGGTATGGACAACCTGCCCTGTACCCGCGTCACGGACTGCTTGGAGAAGTCGTTGTCCCACTTGAAATGGTTCGTATAGACATGCTGGAGGTAGTACTCCGGCTCATCGAGGCTTGTGTCGAAATGCAGGTCGACGCTCAACGGGCTCTTCCTGGCCCTGCGGAAAGGATAGATGCTGAATCCGAGGTTGGCGTCTATGCTCATGTCGTTGATCTCGTCACCGAGGAAGACATATTCGCCCTTGGCGTCCCAGTGGATGTAGTTGCGCAGGCTTCCTTCGACTCCCGCGTACAGGTAAGCCGAGTTCCATACGACACTGCTGTGCTTCCTGGTGAATGTCGGGTCGAAGGCGTAGTAGGAGAGCATGCGGTCTCCGACTCCGACATTAAGCTTGGAGACTATGGCATCTTCGGCCCATGGCTGGAGCCTGAGGAAGACGCGGTTCTCCAGTCGCGCCACCCGCATGGAATCCGCCGTGGCGGAAGGGTGGATGTAGTGCTGGTTGTGATAGAAATCGTCTTCAATCGGATTGGAAGGACTCACGACATCCTTGTACAGGCGGCGGTATGACGAATACTCGGTGCTGTGCCCGATGAACGCGGTCGTGATATTGGTGTCGCCGAGCGTGTCTGCGGCCGCCCTGATCTCGCGTCTCTCGGTGAGATACGCCTCGAGGTCCTCCATCGAAAGGGAGTCTCCTGCTGCGGCGACACTGTCGCGGTATGCAGCCTCAAGTTCCTTGTCTATCTTGCGGTCCTTGATCCTGTTTATGAAACTGAACGGGATCCTGTACTGCTGGTCAAGGAAAAGGGTGTTTTTCTTGAGTTTGCTGGAAGCACCGTTGAGGATGACGTCCAGCTCCCTGGCGTTCACGGTGGTGTCCCTGATGCCGCCGAGATCCCTCAGACCGCCGTTCTCCGTCCTGCTGACGCCGTTGTAAAGGTATCCGGCGTGGGCCATGTAACGGCGGCCAAGATAATTGGCCGTCACCTGGGTGTTCTTGTTGGTCGTAGCCTCGTTGTTGAGTATGCCTCCGCCTCCGAAACGGTCATACGCGAGGGTGAAGTTGAGTTCAGGCGTGATGTTCTGGGTGGTAAGAAGGTGGAGGTTGTCGGACTCCCTTTCAGTCCCGGCCATTAGAGTTCCGAAATAGCCTAGCTCGGTGTACGGGGTCTTGGTATTGTACATGACCACGTCGGAGGGAGTGTGGCTCCAGCTCTCGAGGGCTTCGTAGAAGGATACCTTGTCCTTGGACTTGCGGTTGAACCAGTTGTAGTACTGCACAGGCGATCCCGCTACGCCGAGCCATGTGGCATTGACGTCCTCCCTCAGGAACGGATAGTCGTGGAAGCGGTAGTTGAATCCTGTATCGTTCGGCGCGAGCGCAAGCTTGTGGAACTCCTGTTCGTGCGTCCACTTGATGATGCGCTTGTATTGCAACGAATCGGCGAAGGCGAAGGTCTCCAGTATGCGGGGGGTATTCTTGAGAATACTGTCCTTTGCCGCCTTGAGGCTGTCCTTGCGCTCCTTGTCGCGGTTCATCTTGGCGATCTTCTGCTGGGTGAGTTCCTCAATGCGGAGTTGCTTCCTCTCCTGCTTGGAGAGCCCCGCGTACCAGCGCTCGTATTCGAGTTTCTCGCGGAGCAGGGAATCAGACAGGTAGAGCGAGTCGAGCACAGGCCAGTCGAGCGAATCCCCGGCTGCTATGAGCGAGTCGCGGACGAGGTTGTAGGTGGGACGGTCGCGCAGGGCGACATAGTACTTGTAACGGAAGGGGTCCGTGAAACGGAGGGAATCCGGGACTGGAATGGTGTCCCTTGCAGTGAGTTTGGGCAGAGTGTCAAGGACCGCGATGGAGTCGGAGACTACGAGGCTGTCTGTATCCGTGAAAAGAGAGTCTTCCAGTGGGTTGGCATCCATGCGGAAATCCTCCTCGGTCCATCCCCGCTTGTATCCGTCGGGCGGATATATGACGGTATCGGGCCGCTCCGTGATCACCGGGACGGTGATGCCGGACAGGCCCATGTGAGCGTCTACACCGGGATCAGAAGCGACGGTGTGGACGGCTGCGATGGCGGTCACGGCGACCGGGAGCCAAAATCTGGAAAGCAAACTCTTCATATATACAATTCACAAAGTTAAGCACTTTTTGCGAGATTACTCGGAATAAATTCGTAAATTCGAATCCTCAAAGCGTTTGATATGGACCGTCTGACAGCGTTATTCCGCTCATATACAGGCAAGGATGCAGAAAAATGCCTGGCCTTGTCCCCGTCCGGCAGCCGGAGGAGGTATTTCCGGCTCACAGCCGGCGATATATCGCTCATCGGCGTCTACGGGACGGACCTGGACGAGAACCGCGCTTTCATAGCCCTGTCGCGGCATTTCCGCTCGAAGGGCCTTCGCGTCCCCGAGGTGCTGGCAGTCGGTGAAGACGGCATGTGCTATATCCAGCAGGACCTTGGTGACAGCCTGCTCTATGACGCCCTTGCGGAGGCGCGCAGTACCGGTGCCTACGGCCCCGCCGAGCACGCCCTGCTGCTGCGCGCGGTCTCCGAGCTGCCTTCGATCCAGGTCGAAGGGGCCCGCGGGCTGGACTTTTCCGTCTGCTATCCTTCCGAGGCCTTCAACGCACGGATGGTCGACTTCGACCTCAATTATTTCAAATACTGCTTCCTCAAACCCACTTCCGTGGAGTTCAACGAAGAGATGCTTCAGGACGATTTCGAGCGCCTGAAAGCCGATCTCCTGCAGGATGTCCCTGACGCTTTCATGTACAGGGATTTCCAGGCAAGGAACATAATGATCCACGACGGAGAACTATGGTACATCGACTTCCAGGGAGGCCGCCGCGGTCCGCTCGAATACGATCTCGCGTCGTTCGTATGGCAGGCACGCGCCAGGTATCCGGAGGATCTCAAGCGCGCCCTCGTCGACGCGTACCTCGATGCGCTGGAGAAGCTGATGTCCGTCGACAGGGATGCCTTCCGCGAGCGGGTCCGCACTTTCGTGTTGTTCCGCACGCTCCAGGTCCTGGGCGCATACGGCTTCCGGGGGCGTATCGAGAAGCGTGCGCACTTCCTCGAGAGCATCCCGTATGCGCTGGAGAATCTAAGGGAGCTCCTTGCCGAGCCTTTCGGACGCTATCCATATCTTTCAGACGTCCTCGCGCGTCTCGCCCAGGACGGCCCCGGCCTGCCTCAGCCGGCAGACGGGTTGCTGCATTTGCATATCTATAGTTTCTCTTACAAGAAAGGGATACCCGAGGACCTTTCCGGCAACGGCGGGGGCTATGTCTTCGACTGCCGTTCCGTCCATAACCCCGGCAAGTATGAGCGTTTCCGCACCATGACCGGGCTTGACAAGCCAGTGCAGGATTTCCTGGAGGAGGACGGCGAGATATTCACTTTCCTCGGGCATGTCTTCCCGCTCGTCGACGCCCATGTGGACAGGTTCGTCAGTCGCGGTTTCACGCACCTCCAGGTGTCGTTCGGCTGTACCGGAGGCCAGCACCGCTCGGCGTACAGCGCCCAGAAGCTTGCGGAGCACCTCGCCGGCCGCCCCGGAGTAAAGGTGCACCTCCATCATCGCGAACTCGGAATCGAACGGACGCTATGAAAGCAATGATCTTCGCGGCCGGCCTCGGAACCCGCCTGAAACCCATTACCGACACCATTCCCAAAGCGCTTGTACCCGTCTGCGGCGAGCCTCTCCTGAAGCATGTGATCACCCGCCTTAAAGCTGCCGGCATCGACGACATCGTCGTCAACGTCCACCATTTTGCGGACCAGATCATAAGCTATCTCGAGCAGAATGATTTCGGCGTAAGGATATCGGTGTCAGACGAATCGGACCGCCTGCTGGAGACAGGCGGCGGCATCTTCCACGCCCGCGACCTGCTCCTCAGTCCCGAAGGCCGTTTCCTCGTCCACAACGTGGACATCCTTTCCGACCTCGACATCCGCGCCTTCATGGACGCCTGGCGTCCCGGCGCGCTGGCTTCGCTGCTCGTCAGCCCCCGCAAGACCCAGCGTTACCTGCTCTTCGACAATGACATGCGTTTGGTCGGATGGACCAATCTCTCCACCGGCGAGATTCGCTCTCCATATCCCGGCCTCGATCCGTCAGGGTATACGATGCTGGCTTTTTCCGGCATCCACCAGATGTCGGATGACGTTTTCGGAGTGATGGAGTCAGAGGGGATGGGGGAGCGTTTCCCGATAATGGATTTCTATCTCAAGGTCTGCGACCGTTATCCCATATACGGCATCAAGCCGGCGTCGCTCGAACTGATCGACGTCGGCAAATTGGACACCCTGGCCTTAGCCGAGGAGTTTATTCAGAAACGATCTCCGCGCAGCTTCCCTGCTTGTCAAGGGGCTTGATAGCCATGAATTTCTTGACGAAATAGACCAAGAAGGCGATGCAGAATACGAATATCGCCCAATAAAGGGGAGCCGGCAGGACTTCCCCGATGCTGTCGATGTCCTTGAGCGAATCTATATTGCTCAGTATCAGCGCAAAGGTATTGTTGGCGAAATGCATGAGCATCGTGAGCCAGATAGAGCCCGTCCTGTAATATACATATCCGAAGACCAGTCCCATGGCAAACGCGGCGATGGCCTGATAGGAGTTGAAATGGATCAGGGCGAAGAATGCGGCTGAGATGACGACGGCCCACACCGGCTTCAAGCCCCTGACTGTCTCTCCGGCTTTGTTCTTGTGCTCGTAATTCAGGAGCCCGCGCAGCACCATGCCCCGGCATAGCCACTCCTCGAAGAAAGGCGCGAATATGCTGACGCACAAGAAGTTGAGGATGAGGTTTCCTTGTGTTACGCTCGAAAGCCATTTCTCGAGCCACTCCGGCATCGGGGGGAGGAGGGAGATGACGGAATCGGACAGGAATGAGGTGGCAAGGGTGGCGACAATCACCAGCACGGCACATAGTGCAATCCCGAGAGGGGAGTAGTGCTTGTTGGAGAGTTTGTATCCCTTTCCGAAAAAGGAATTGCCCCGGCTCCTGTACGAAGCATAGATCATCGGCGGGATGAACATGATCGGATAGGAGATGAGCATGGCATAAGTCTCCGCATCGGGGCTGTCCTTCATGAACAGTGCGAAAGGAGCGGCGATCAAGCCTCCTATAAGAGCTCCTGCCAGCAGGAGGAAAAGCAGGGTGAACATCCCTGCGGGACCAGGGGTATAGTAATCGTAATTGGAGAAGAATTCGTAGTTCTTTTGGATTTTTCTATGTGCCATTGGATCAAAGGATTAGCAGTAAAGCGAGGGAATATAGGACGACGCCCTGGAAAGCTATGCGCCGGCGGGAGGACCTGCCGACCAGCTGTTCCATGGGATTGCGTGCTGCGACTTTGGAGAGCTCTTCCGAGTCCGGAAGCCTCCTTACCGGCCATTTGCATATGATTTCGCCGTCGGCGAGGTAGGTCGCGCCGCCGTTCGAGCGGTTGAAGGTGATGATCTTCTTGAAATCAGAGAGATAGGCATTCAGCTCGGGGACCGGTTCGCGCGCGACGGCTATGGCGGTGAAGCCCGCCACCTCCGCGTCGCGCAGGAACTGCTCTGCGCGCCCGGTGTCCTTGAATCCGGGGACGTCGTATATGGACAGGACCATGACTTTCCCGTCCATCAGCATGTCGTTGTAATAATTGCCGTCAGTATCCGAGATGTAGAAGACCGGCATCGACTTCTCGTAGTCGGAGATACTCGTCTCCATGTTCTCCACTCGGACGAAGGTCCAGGTGGAGTCGGGAAGGTTGTCGAGGGTGAACGCGCCTTCCTGGCCGTTCTTCTCGTAGATCACGAAATACTCCTGTTTGGTGTCGTTCTCTCCTCCGAGGGAGATGCCGCCGTCCGTGTACTCCTCATCGCCGTTTGCGGCCAGCGAGGCTCCGGGTGCGAATTCGGTGAAGTCCATGAGCGGGACCGAGATGAGCGACATCACCGTGAACAGCAGCACCGTCACTGCTACAAGGCAGAAAGCGATGACCTTGGACTTGCGGTTCCTTCCGTAATCACGGACCGGGAGGAAGGCCCCGGCGCACAGGAGGCAGAGCACGAGGTTCTTGAGGAAAGTCTGCATGTGCGTCAGGTGGACGGCCTCTCCGAAGCATCCGCAGTCCATCTCGGGGTTGAAGATAACAAGGAGAAGGGTAAGGAAAGTGAAGCCGAGTGTGAGGATGCTGGCGATGGCGGCCGTCTGCTTGCGCCAGACACCGGCGATCAGTGCCGCACCCGTGAGGGTCTCGACCAGCGCCAGGGCTACGCCAAGCCCTTTGGCGGCGAATGCGAGCCATCCGAAATGGAGGAACTCGAGGTACTCCTCGACCACCAGTCCGGCCCCTACGGGGTCCATGAGCTTGAGCATGCCCGCGATGAAGAACACCAGCCCCAGAAGTATGGAGCATAGCCGTCTCAATCCTAAATGAAAGCCTTTCATATCCGTTCCAAGTATTTGTCAACTATGCCCCTGATCCTTCCGAATATCTCTTCGGGACCGAGCATCGCACCATTTTCGTCCATGCAGTCTACGACCCGGAAGCTGCTGTCCAGGGCCGCCTGCCTGAGGTAGATGAACCTGACGCGTTTCTGGAATGCTATATCCGCCTCATGTATGTCACGCCCTCCGGAGAGGTAGCTGCGGTCGTCGCCCTCGCGCTGCGAGGCAAGGTTGGTCTCGACGAAGCCGATGGGGACGTCGAGGAAGAGGTTGAGGTCGGGCTTGGGAAGCCCGAAGTCGCCATATTCGGTGTCGAAAATCCATTTGCGGAGAGCTTCCGCTTCCTCGTCAGTATGGAGCTTGGCGCACTGGTATGCTATGTTGGAGTATACGTACCGGTCCAGGAGGACGGTCTCTCCGCGCTCGAGCCGCTCGCAGATGTACGGCGCGGCACCGTGCCTGTCTTCCGCAAAGAGAAGGGCCACGAGCTGGGGATGGACGGTGTCGTTGGACCCGAAATCCCCCCTTAGGAAACGGCTGATGAGGTCTCCGTATACGGGAGCGTCATAACGGGGGAAGTGGATGTACTCGAGACCGCCGCAGACGGACTCGAGATAGGTTCTGAGTTTCTTGACCTGCGTGGATTTGCCGGCGCCGTCAAGACCTTCCAATACAACAAGCATAGACAACGTGTATATCGGTACAAAGATATTCAAAAAAATCCATACTTTTGTATCAGATAAAGACTCAGCTATGACAGATCCAGGCAGAACAGTCAGAATCATGGGCATCCTCAACCTCAACGGGGATTCCTTCTACGCTCCCAGCCGTTACAACATGTCGGTCATGGACGCCGGCCCCGACATAGTGGACATCGGAGCGGTATCCACCCGTCCCGGGGCCGGCGAGGTTTCCGAGGAGGACGAGTGGTCGCGGCTCAAGCCCGTCCTGAGGATGCTTGACACCGGCGTCGCGGTGTCCATTGACACGACGCGCGCCGCGATCATAGAGCGCGCCTGCGATCTGCTCGGCCGGCCGGTCATCGTCAACGACATCTCGGCCGGCGAGGACGATCCCGCCATGCTCTCCACCGTAGGGCATCTTGGCCTGGAGTACATAGCCATGCACAAACGCGGGA
>JBGUGW010000057.1:0-3019 GCA_045111695.1 Candidatus Cryptobacteroides sp.
TGCTCTTGATGTTGTTCTGGGCGAGGATGGCTGCCGGGCCGCCGATGGAGCCGAGGTAGAAGCCGCCGTGCTTCTTGCACGCGTCGGACACGGCCTGGCTGCGGTTGCCCCTGGCGAGCATGATCATAGATCCGCCATGGTCCTGGAACTCATCGACATACGGGTCCATGCGGCCGGCCGTGGTCGGGCCCATAGAGCCGCAAGGCATTCCGGCCGGGGTCTTGGCCGGGCCGGCATAGTAGATGGGATGGTCCTTGAGGTACTGAGGCATGCCCTCGCCCGCGTCGAGGCGGGCCTTGATCTTGGCATGGGCGATGTCGCGGCCGACTATGATGGTGCCGTTAAGGCTCAGGCGGGTGCTGACGGGATACTTGGAGAGGATCTTGCAGACCTCACTCATAGGCTGGTCGAGGTCGATCTTGACGGCCTCGCCCTCACCGGCATTGCGGAGCTCCTCCGGAATCAGTTCATACGGCTTGTCGTCCATCTTCTCGATCCAGACACCGTCGGCGTTGATCTTGGCCTTGATGTTGCGGTCGGCCGAGCAGCTGACGCCGAGGCCGATCGGGCAGCTGGCGCCATGGCGCGGCAGGCGCACGACACGGATGTCGTGGGCCATGTACTTGCCGCCGAACTGGGCGCCGAGGCCGATCTTGCGGGTCTCCTCGAGGAGTTCCTGCTCCAGTGCGATGTCGCGGAAAGCGCGTCCGGTCTCGTCGCCGCTGGTCGGCAGGCCGTCATAGTAGTGCGTCGAAGCGAGCTTCACCGTGAGGAGGTTCTTCTCGGCGGAAGTGCCTCCGACGACTATGGCGATATGGTAAGGCGGGCACGCTGCGGTGCCGAGGGTCTTCATCTTCGATACGAGGAAAGGCACCAGGGTCCCGGGATTCTGGATGCGGGCCTTGGTCTCCTGATAGAGGTAGGTCTTGTTGGCGGAACCGCCGCCCTTGGTGACGCAGAGGAAACGGTATTCCATGCCTTCGGCGGCCTCGATGTCGATCTGGGCCGGGAGGTTGCACTTGGTATTGACCTCGCTGTACATATCCAGGGGGGCATTCTGCGAATAGCGGAGATTCTCCTCGGTGTAGGTCTTGTAGACTCCGAGCGAGAGGGCTTCCTCGTCGCAGAAGCCGGTCCAGACCTGTTGGCCCTTCTCGCCGTGGACGATGGCGGTGCCGGTGTCCTGGCAGAGCGGGAGCTTGCCCTTGGCAGCCACCTCCGCGTTGCGCAGGAAGGTCAGAGCAACATACTTGTCATTCTCGGAAGCCTCGGGGTCGCGCAGGATCGCGGCGACCTGCTCGTTGTGCGAACGGCGCAGCAGGAAACTGACATCGCGGAATGCGGTGTTGGCCATCACGGTGAGCGCCTCAGGGCTGACCTTCAGGATGGGATGGCCCTCGAAATCACTGGTGGAAACAAGCTTCTCGGAACCCGGAATCTTGTAATACTCGGTAGTGTCTGCTCCCAGCTGGAACATCGGAGCGTATTTGAATTCTGCCATTTTTGTGATATAGTTATTGATTATTCTTCATCATCGGCGACGGGGGTGAAGTTGCCGCTCCCCTGCTGCATCAGGAAGGTCTTCATGAATTCGTTCAGGTCGCCGTCCAGCACGCCCTGCGTGTCGGCCGTGGAATAGCCGGTGCGAAGGTCCTTGACCATCTTGTACGGATGCAGGACGTAGGAGCGGATCTGAGATCCCCACTCGATCTTGCGCTTCTGTCCTTCCAGCTCGGCCTGCTTTTCCTGGCGCTTCTTAAGCTCCAGGTCATAGAGGCGCGATTTGAGGATGCGGAGGGCGTTTTCCTTGTTGCCTATCTGCGTGCGGCCCTCGGTATTCTCAACAACGATGCCCGTAGGGATGTGGCGGACGCGCACGCCGGTCTCGACCTTGTTGACGTTCTGGCCGCCGTGGCCGCCGCTGCGGAAGGTGTCCCATTCCAGGTCGGCGTCCTTGATCTCGATGTTGATGGTGTCGTCCACCAAAGGATATACGAAGACCGAGGAGAAAGTGGTCTGGCGCTTGCCCTGCGCGTTGAAAGGCGAAATGCGCACGAGGCGGTGAACGCCGTTCTCGGCCTTGAGGTAGCCGTAGGCGAAGTCGCCCTCGATCTCGACGGTGACAGACTTGATGCCCGCCTCGTCGCCGTCCACCAGGCCGGTGACCTCGGTGCGGTAGCCGTTGCGCTCGGCCCAGCGCAGGTACATGCGCATGAGCATCGCAGACCAGTCATTGGCCTCGGTGCCGCCGGCACCGGAATTGATGGTCAGGATGGCGCCGAGGTTATCGCCCTCGGCACCGAGCATGTTGCGCAGCTCGAGGGCCTCGATCTGCGCCAGAGCGCCGGCGTAAGCCGCGTCAAGCTCCTTGACCTCGGGCGTCTCGACCATCTCGTCCCCCTCGAGCGAAGTGCTCTCGCGGGCAAATTCGTACAGGACTTCAAGGTCGTCGACCGCGGTCGATGCCTTGTCATATCCGACGACCCAGAACTTCAGGGCCGACAGTTCCTTCAGGAACTTCTCGGCTTCCTTCGGATCGTTCCAGAAGTCCGGCGCGAGCGTCTTCTCCGTCTTCTTCTCCACCTCCGCGCGCCTTCCGGGCATGTTGAGACACTGGTCAAGCGTCTCCAGCCTGTCCTTCAACTCCTTTATCTGGTCTGTCGTCGTCATATAAAGTGCAATAGTTTACAAATATACTAAAAATACCGGCCTAAACCAGCTCGATGCCGGCGGCGGCGCAGGCGATGCGCATGTCGTCCGGCCAGAGGCTGGACTGGATCTCGCCGATGTGGGCCTTGCGCAACAGGTACATGCAGAGGCGGGACTGGCCGATACCGCCGCCGATGCAGGCGGGCAGCATGCCGGCAAGCAGCTTCTTGTGGAAGAAGAGGTCCTTCTTCCACTCCTGGCCGCGGATGGCGAGCTGGCGCTCAAGTGACTCCGGGCTGACGCGGATGCCCATGCTGGACACCTCGAACGCACTGTTGAGGATGGGGTTCCAGAGCAGGATGTCGCCGTT
>JBGUGW010000058.1:0-5324 GCA_045111695.1 Candidatus Cryptobacteroides sp.
GCGCAGATGTCTCCCGCCTCCACGAAATCGATGGGATTCTGGTGGTTGGAGTGCATCTGGTACAGGCGCGCGACCCTTTCCTTCTTCATCGAACGCACGTTGTACACGTACGAACCGGCGTCAAGATGTCCCGAATAGACCCTCATGAAAGCCAGACGGCCCACGAAGGGATCGGTAGCGATCTTGAAGACGAGGGCGCAGAAAGGCTCCTCGGCCGAAGGATGGCGCTCGATCTTCTCTCCGTTCCTCGGATTGGTGCCCTTGACGGCCTCGATGTCGAGGGGGGAAGGAAGATAGCGCATCACGCAGTCGAGAAGGAACTGCACGCCCTTGTTCTTGAAGGAAGAACCGCAGCACGCGGGAACCACCTGCATGGCAATGGTGCCTTTGCGGATGGCGGCGACAATCTCGTCCTCGGTGATGGAATCGGGATCGTCGAAGAACTTCTCCATCAGAGCCTCGTCGCACTCGGCGGCGGTCTCCACGAGGGTGTTCCTCCACGACTCGACCTCCTCTGCCATTTCGGCAGGGATGTCCTTGTACTCGTAATTCACGAGCTCCTCACCGGAATCGTAGTATATCGCCTTGCGGGAAATCAGGTCTACGATGCCCTGGAAATTGTCCTCGGCTCCGATGGGGAGGCACACGGGGACTGCGTTGGCGCCAAGCTTGGAATGGATCTCGCTGACAACCGCGAGGAAGTCGGCTCCGACCCTGTCCATCTTGTTCACATAGGCGATCTTAGGTACTCCGTACTTGTCAGCCTGACGCCATACGGTCTCGGACTGGGGCTGTACGCGGCCCACCGCGCAGAAAGTGGCGATGGTGCCGTCGAGCACACGGAGGGAACGCTCCACCTCGACGGTGAAGTCGACATGGCCCGGAGTGTCGATCAGGTTGACCTGATAGACGTCGCCGGCATAGTGCCAGAAGGCCGTGGTGGCAGCGGACGTGATCGTAATGCCACGCTCCTGCTCCTGGACCATCCAGTCCATGGTCGCCGCGCCCTCGTGCACCTCTCCTATCTTGTGGGTCTTGCCCGTATAGTAAAGGATACGCTCGGACGTGGTGGTCTTGCCGGCATCGATGTGGGCCATGATGCCGATGTTCCTCGTGTATCTAAGATCTCTTTTAGCCATTCAATACTACATACAGTTTAGAAACGGAAGTGGGCGAATGCCTTGTTGGCCTCGGCCATCCTGTGCATATCCTCTTTCCTCTTGTATGCACCACCTTCGTTGTTGTATGCTGCGACGATCTCTGCGCAGAGTTTTTCTGCCATGGAGCGGCCGGAACGCTTGCGGGCGTAAAGTATCATGTTCTTCATCGAGAGAGAAACTTTCCTTTCCGGTCTCAACTCTGTCGGCACCTGGAAGTTGGCACCACCGATACGGCGTGACTTGACCTCGATCTGAGGGGTCACGTTCTCGAGTGCTTTCCTCCAAATATCGAGAGGAGCCTTGTCAGAATCTTTCATCTTCTCGCCTACCATGTCAATGGCATCGTAAAAAATAGAATACGCGATACTCTTCTTCCCCTGCAACATAAGGTTGTTCACGAAACGGGTGACCTCAATGTCGTGAAACTTCGGATCAGGAAGTAGAATCCTCTTCTTAGGCTTCGATTTTCTCATTTTTTGGAAAAATTAAAGGTGATAAAAATTACTTCTTAGATTTCTTCGGCCTCTTGGCACCGTAGAGGGAACGGGACTGGGTCCTGCCTTCCACGCCAGCGGTATCCAAAGCTCCTCTAAGGATGTGGTAACGGACACCCGGGAGGTCCTTGACACGGCCTCCGCGGACGAGCACGATGGAGTGCTCCTGGAGGTTGTGGCCCTCGCCAGGGATGTATGCATTGACCTCCTTGGAATTGGAAAGACGTACGCGGGCCACCTTACGCATAGCGGAATTAGGCTTCTTAGGCGTGGTGGTATACACACGCAGGCATACGCCCCTCTTCTGAGGACATGCATCCAGCGCGCGAGACTTCGACTTCACTTCGACAACCTCGCGTCCTTTGCGAACTAACTGTTGAATTGTTGGCATAAATGATTGTAAATCTATAATTTATGTTTTTTGCCCCCTTTTTGGGGACTGCAAATGTAGTAAGAATTTTCCTAATTAACAAAGTTATCAACAACTTATTGGACAGGAGGATAGGATTCGAAGATATTGATTATCTTTGTCGCGGCATACAGAAAGGCAACATGAGAAAGCGCTTCAGAATACATCCCGTAGCAGCAGGACTCCTGCTGATCCTGGCCACGAACTGCGTCCGCACACCGCGCATGGAAATCCTCAGCTACTCTGCCGAGCAGGAGACGGCTTCCGTCGCGGGCTGTCCCCTGACCCACAAGCTGGACATCTCCCTGGAGTATCCCATGGTCAAGGGCGACAAGGGGCTGGCCGCAACGCTTATCCGCCGGTCTATTTTCGAGGCCGCTTTCGGCCAGACCTATGATACCCTCAACGTACAGGAAGCCGCTACGCGCTACGCCGACGACCTCGCCGCGGAGTTCAAGGAACTCAGCTCGGCGATGTGGCGCGGCTGGCAGAAGGCCGGCATAGCCGAGCCCGCCGCCGCGCAGTGGTCCGACAGCATCGAGGGCTATTTCGCCGGACAGAACGGACCCTACCGTTCCTATATAGTCAATCTCACCGACTTTACCGGCGGTGCACACAGCAACAGCACCACGCGCGCCTTCGTCTTCGACGTCACGGACGGCAGCCAGGTCACCCTGGACGACCTGTTCGTGCCCGACTTCAACGATGTCCTGACCGGGATCCTCAACAGCCATCTGGCGGAGAACTTCTCCGAGGAGGACATGGAGGCCATGTTCGAGCCTACGCTATCCCCCACCGGCAACTACATCCTTACCTCCGACAGCATCACCTTCATCTACAATCCCTACGAAATAGGACCTTATTCCATCGGCACGCCGAGCGTTTCAATCCCGATCAAGGAACTGAAGAAAGCCGGGATCCTGGCGAAGAAACACAAGACGAGATAAAAAAAGCGGCCCGAAACCGGGTCGCTTTTTTATGTATGTAAAGGTGCGATATCCTAGAGGTTGAAACCTGCGAACTCGACATCCTTGGCTGCGCGGGCCTTGAGGGCGTCGTTGGCATAGGCCTTCTCGAGGTTGGCCCTGACATCAGCGGCCTTGCCCTGACGGGCGGCGATGATGGCCTTGAGGTACTGGACCCTGGCGTCGTTGCAGTGGACTGCAGCGGCGGCCTTGTCGTACTGGCCGGTCAGGATGTAGGCGAGGACGGTGTTGTTGCAGCATCCGGGGGCGTCGGCGAGCTCGTCGGCAGCCTTGGCGTAGTTGCCCTTGAGGATGTCGACGATACCCATGTTGGCCTTGCCGTTGGCGTCACCGGCGGCGGTGAAGGCCCTGTAGGCGGCGTCGAGGTCACCCTTGTGGAGGGCGATGATGCCCTTGGCGTTCTGCAGGTCGGCGTCAGCGGCCTTGACCTTGTTGAATGCCTGCTCGGCGAGATCGTCCTTGCCAAGGTTCAGGTAAGCGACGCCGAGGTTGTACTGGGCGCGGTCGCTGGCATACTTGTCGACGGCCTTCTTGTAGATGTCGACCTTCTTGTCTGCATCAACGAGGGATGCGACGCGGAGGAGGGCCTCCTCGTCGAGGACGTCGATATTGTCGTCAACAAGCTTCTTGAGCTCGTCGGCGGTATAGTTCTGGTACTCGACGTTGGCGATGAAGCGGGCGCGGCGGAGCTCAGGGAGAACGCCGGTCTTCAGCTCGGTGTACACCTGCGACATGTTCTTGATCTCGCTCTCGCGGACTGCAGGGTCGCTGTACATGGAGAGGACGCGGAGAATGAGGTCCTTGTCCTGGATGTTGGACTCGCTCACGAGCTCCTTGAAGCCTTCCCAGTCCTCACCGATGCTCTTGACCTCGGGATCGAGGGCCTCATGGTCCTTGACGACCTTGGCCCAAGCCTTCTCGGCAGTGCCGGCACGCTTGTCGGAGAGCTTGTCGTTGAGGGCCTCGCCGCCGTCCGGGGATGCGTAAGCTACGATCTCGGTACCCTTGAGGGTCTTGCGGCTGTTGGCGTTGATCTCGTCGAGGGCGGCCTGGAAGTCAGCGATGGACTGGCCACGGAGCTGGGCGGGACGCACGTCTGCGGAGTTGATGGTGTAGAGGATCTGGCCTTCTGCGGTCTGAGGGATGACATCCTGATAGTTGTCAGCCTTGTAGCCGATGTTGCCGAAATCCTTCACGAGCATGTAGGTGGTGTTGCAGCCGTCGGCAACCTTGCGGGAAGGAAGGTTGATGGCCTTGGTCTTGTAGGAAGCGATGCCGCGGAGCTCGAGATAGGACTTCTCCATGCCCGGGACATAGGTGAAATGTACGCGCTCGGTGACGGTGCCACCGGCGGCGGGGACAACCTTATAATTGTCCTTGACTTTCTCGCCCTGATACATGAACGGGGCCATGGCCTGCTCGCCACCCTCATAGACGAGGACGGGAGTGACCTGGAGGAGGGCCTTGGGATGGAAATACTTCTCGGGATAGGTGACGTTGAGGGTGGCGTCGATATTGCCGCCGACAACCTCAAGGACGGTAGGGTTGCAGGTAACCACTACGTTGTTTGCCAGCTCGGCCATCTTCTCGGCGGAGGAGCAGGCGGCTGCGGTGATCGCGAGGATGGCCACAGCCAGGATCTTGATTGCTTTTTTCATAAATAAAAAAGGTTTATTGATTACTTATTTTGGTCCTTCCGGAGCATTATACCTTGCAAATATAACTATTTCTTTGCTTTTTTCCCACTGGCCCGGATGCTTTATTTAAAGTGATTTTCGTAACTTTGTCGGTCCCAAAGCTTTTTTATGGACAGCCAGGAATTACAGAGACTCAAGAACAGATACGACATCATCGGCAACGACCCCGCGCTCAACAGGGCCCTGGAGACCGCCATTGCGGTGGCCCCCACCGACCTCACCGTTCTCGTCTCGGGAGAAAGCGGAGTGGGCAAGGAGAACATCCCGCTCATCATCCACCAGAACAGCCGCAGGCGCAACGGCAGGTATATCGCCGTGAACTGCGGCGGCATCCCAGAGGGCACCATCAACTCCGAGCTTTTCGGACATGAGAAAGGCTCTTTCACCGGGGCCACCGAGACCCGCAAGGGATACTTCGAGGAGGCCAACGGCGGCACCCTGTTCCTCGACGAGGTCGGCGAGCTGCCCATGAGCACCCAGGTCATGCTCCTCCGCGTGTTGCAGAACGGCGAATACATGAAGGTCGGTTCCTCCAAGGTGGAGAAGACCGACGTCCGCGTCGTGGCCGCGACCAACGT
>JBGUGW010000059.1:0-2762 GCA_045111695.1 Candidatus Cryptobacteroides sp.
CGCAGATCTCCGCCTTGGGATTGGCGATGAGCTGCTTGTAGACGTTCTTGACCTTGCCGGTCTGGATGTAGAGCTTGCCCTCGAAAATCTCGGCTGTGCCGAAAGGACGGACGCGGGGCTGGTCACCCTCGACGGTGGCGAGGTAATAGGTGTCGCACTTCTTGAGGAACTGCTGCGCTATGGCGGCGTTCTCTGGGTTGGGAGTGGTCTGTTCGGTCATGGTTGCTTGCGGGATGTTTGTTTCCGCGGCCTTGTCAGCAATACTCTTGGCGCCGTAACAGAAAACGGTGATGAAGAGTGCAGCGGCCAGGCAGATGGAAAGGTATTTCATGGTCATGTGGTTTTGTTAACTGATACAAATATAACAATCTTCCGGCTATTTCAGTACAATCGGCCGCATCCTTCTACCGCAGGTCGAAGGATATGACTATATTTGCAGTATGAGACGATGGATGACGGTCATTTTTTTGCTTCTTCCGCTGCTGGCCTGCGGACAGGCCCGGCCGGCGGGCCCCGGCTGGGTGACCAGCCCGGCGGACTCGCTCCTTGCGGAGCGGGTCCTGGCGGAGCTGGCGCCGCACGCCGGGGAGCCTGTGCCGGCGCTGATGGTCCGCGCCGGAAAGGCCCTGGAGGGGCAGCCATACGTGGCCGGCACACTGGATGAAACGCCCGGCGAAAAGCTCCGCATCTACCTGACCCGCACCGACTGCATCATCTTCGTCGAGACCTGCCTGGCGCTGGCGCGCACGGCCTCGCAAGGCGGTGACTTCGAGGCATTTGCCGATGAAATACGGCAGAGCCGCTACCGCGGCGGCCGCGTGGAGTCATACGCCGACAGGCTGCACTACACGACGGAATGGGCCCGCCAGGGCGAAGCCCGTGGAGTATTGAAGGACATCACGGACGATCTCGGCGGCGTGCCGCTCGACCACCCTCTGAGTTACATGTCCTCACATCCCGAATCCTACCCTTTGATGGACGATGTACAGGCGATACGCGACATCGAGGACAAGATCAATGCCAAACCGCGTCATTACATACCCAGGAACAAGGTGACGCAAGCCCTCGGCGGCATCCGCTCAGGGGACATCATCTGTCTCGTGACCTCAGTGGAAGGGCTGGACATATCACACGTCATGATGGCAGTGGTGGAGAACGGCAAGGTCCGCCTCCTCCACGCCTCCACCGGACCCATGAAGGTCGTTATAGACACAAGGACGCTTCCGGAATACCTTACGGGCCGTTCCTCCGTCATAGGCATACAGGTCCTGCGCCCTCAAGCATTCACCCAGAATTGAAAAAAACAATGGAATGAAAAGATACATCGCACTCCTCCTCTGCATTGCCGCATGCGTTTCATGCGGCAAGCGGGTTTTCAACATTGACGCTGTTTATACCGCTCCCGACGGAACGGACGTTTACCTCATCAATACCGCAGGCAACGATACCCTCGCCGTCACCGCGGTGAAGGACAACGCATTCTCATTCACCGGACAGGCCGACGAGGGAGTTTTCGCCTATGTCGGACACGGCAACGACCGTGTCCACGTCATCCTTGAGCCAGGGACCATCAAAGTGGACCTCGATGAAAGGACTGCCAGTTCTCCGCTGATGGACGAGTACAACGCTTTCCACACGCGCTTTTATGGCTATGACGCCACACGCAACGAGGAAAGGAAGGCACTGGAGGCACGCCAGTCGGAGATGAGCCCGAAGGAATTCAGCGACGAATGGGACCGCCTGAACGAGAAGTATGCAGCCCTCCAGGTGGCGCTGGCCGACTCAGTCGTCCGGGCATGGCCCGACAACCTCGTCGGCGCCCTGGCGCTCGACGACATGGCCTACAAGGACACGGCCCGTTTCATGAGCCTCTATAACGAAGTCAGCGACAGGGTCAAGGATTTCCGCTATGTCGCGAACGACTACAAGACCATCTCCATCCTGAGCAATACCGCGCCCGGCAAGATGTTCCTCGACTATACCGTCAAGGGAGGCAATCCCGACGGCAGCGACGTGAGCCTGTCAGACTATATCGGCAAGGGAAAATACATCCTGCTCGACCACTGGGCATCATGGTGCGGCCCCTGCAAGGCCGAAATCCCGGCCATTCGCAAAGCCTACGATGCGTTCAAGGGCGACAAATTCGACATAGTCAGCATCGCATGCAGCGACAAGAGGGAGGACACCATCAAGGCGCTCAAGGAGCTGGACATGCCCTGGAACCAGATCCTGGACGCACAGAAGATCCCGGTCGAACTGTACGGAGTCGCGACCATCCCGCACCTGATCCTGTTCGCACCGGACGGCACGATACTCAAACGCGGACTGCGGGGCGAGCAGATATACTCAACCCTCCAGGAATTGCTATAAAGAAAGGCGGTACGCTCTGTACCGCCTTTTCTGTATTACAGGGTGAATGCCGTTTCCCGTATGATCTCCGACACTGTCGGATGCGGGAAGACGATTTCTTTCAGATCATCGGCAGTCATGCCACGCTCGATGGCGATACAGGCACTCTGGATGATCTCGGACGAAGGATTGCCCAGCATGTGGACGCCGAGGACCTTGCCTGTACCGGCGTCGACGATTATCTTGCACAGGCCCTCTCCCCTTTCGTTTTCGGCCACGAAGCGGCCGGAATATGCCATGGGGAGCTTGAGCGCCTTGTAATCGATACCTTTCTTCAGGGCTTCATCCTCGGTCAGGCCGACGCCAGCGACTTCAGGGTTGGTATATACCACGCCGGGCATGGCGTCATAATG
>JBGUGW010000060.1:0-7903 GCA_045111695.1 Candidatus Cryptobacteroides sp.
AAATAAAAAATCAAAGTCATCAATTTTATTCTCTTTGCCGAATTCGTCAATTCTCTTACGAATATCACTACCAAGAAAACTACCAACAATCTTGTCCATGCTCAGTTTCTGAGAGCTATGTGATATTTTATCAAGAAATGTTGAATTAATCATATAAATAGAATTCTCCATCTTCCGTTTTACAACGACAACAAAACAAGGAATATCATCGTGCTTTTTCAACGTTTTAAGAGATGAAACTACATTGGGAAAAAAGCCGTACTTGCAATAAGCAAAAGCAACGGCAAAGGAATCATTATGACGATATAGCGCCCCTGTTTTATTCAAGCAAAAGCATTGTTTCACAGTTCTTATCATATCATCTTTCTTATTCAGATCTTTTTTACTCAGAACGAGCTGAATAAAATCATGAACAACTTGATCCATAACTTAGAATAATATCGTTTGTTCTTCAACTATAGACCCTTTAGAGGAAGGTTTATTGGCTTTCTGGTCGCCTAATGAATTGCGTTCCCAGAAAACCCCATCCGCATATCCCTGAATCGATCTATCCGCCTCCGCATTGATCAATCTTTTTGCTGCCCAAAGGCAATACTCATGATTGATTTCAATACCACAATACTTCCTTCCAAGCTTTTGAGCAACCACGGCTGCAGTTCCACTGCCCAGGAAAGGATCAAAGATTCTGTCGCCTGGCTTTGAGGAAGCGAGGATCAACTTAGCATAAAGCTTCTCCGGTTTTTGAGTCGGATGATCTGTATTCTCAGGCATGGACCAGAAGGGAATACTGATGTCATCCCAAAAATTCGAGGGATATGTAATACGGAAATTGCCAGCCTCAGTCTCTTCCCAATCCTTAGGCTTCCCGTCAACCCTATATGGCGCTATCACTTTGCGTTTCATCATGACAGCATCCACATTGAAATAATAGTCTTTTGGAGATTTTACAGCGAACCAAATATCCTCCATAGCATTCTTCCAGTTCGATTTTGCACCTCTCCCCTTTTCCCGCTGCCAGGTAATCCGATTAATAATGGTAAGCCGCTCTTCAATCACTCTCTGCATCGATGAAGTACACTTCCAATCACCGCACATATATAAAGTGCCATTGGGAGCAAGTTTATCACAGACCTTATAGAACCAGCTCCTAAGATAATCCTCATAAGAATCAGATTTAGTGCTTGTAAACTTCATCCCATGAAAATCTTTGTCAAGGTTGTATGGGGGGTCAATTATAATCAGGTTAAAATACCCGTTAGGAATCGAGTCTATACAATCAAAAAGATCTGCATTAATGATAGAGTTGTCAATAAATGACTCTTTGATTTCATTTGCACTAATAATATGCTTTTCCAGCGTAGGTATTTCGTATTCAGAAACTGTCAATGTTCTGTTACGTCCTGCACGAACTTTCTCTGCCATAACAAAGAATAGATATACGTTGTGTAAATAATTAATGTAAAGATAATAAAAAAGCAACGGCGAACAAAATGCTAAGACTCACCTGTTCGGGTAATAGATCCCAATTCCTTCCGGTAGTTCCAGGGCCTTCCTGAGCTCTGGGTTCCGATATTTGTCCGGATCGATGTAGAAGCGTCGCTCATCGGGCTTCTCTGAAACATACTCAACCGTATAGCTTTCGCAGAGCCTGTAGTCTCCGCGGAGGCAAAATTTTACTGCGTTGTACGAGACGCCCAGCCAGCGTGCGCAGTTGGCAATGCTCGTGAAGTAGAACTCATAGACGACCGTCTTCGTCTTTAATTGATAATAGTACTCCACATAGGTCTCGACCTCTTTGTGGATTCTGATGTACTGCCCGTCCTGCATAAATTATCGTCCTTTTTACAAATCTACTTCAAATATTTTTGAAGCGCAAATTGAATTCCTGTAAAAAGTACCTATTGTAATTGTGAAAACACAACAATAGAAATTAACAGTATGAGACTTTCATTATCCGAAGACGGCTGGTTCGTAAAAAAGACCCTTTATGTGGACATGGACGGTGTCCTGGTGGATTTCAACTCCGGAGTAAACCGCTTGAGCGCGAAGATGTGGGAGAGCTATTCTTCGCATCCCGAGGACGCTCCCGGGGTGTTCGCGCTGATGGATCCGATGCCCGGCGCACTGGAGGCCCTTGACAGGCTGAGAAAGAAGTACGACATCTATCTCCTGTCCACCGCACCCTGGGACAACCCTTCCGCCTGGGGCGACAAGCTGAACTGGGTGAAGATGCACCTGGACCCTTATTTCGAGAAGAGGCTTATCCTCTGCCATCGCAAGAGTCTCCTGAAAGGTTCCTTCCTCATTGACGACCGCCCCAATCACGGTGCGAACCATTTCGGGGGCGAGTGGATCCGGTTCGGAAGCCCTGAGTTTCCTGACTGGAACGCAGTGCTGGAACATCTGGATGCCTGATATTATTATCATTACTTCAAAGAATCTTGAAGTTGACAATGAATTTCCGAGGGTTCGATACTATGTTAATACCGTAAGGGAAAAGAAATCAACTTAAAAAAATCGATATGGAAAAGATTCAGAAATTCAGCTTCGGCCGCCTTTACGCCGCCCCCGGATCCGCCAAGACCTATGAACTCATCGACCGCAGCGGCCATGACCTTACCTTCAGGGTCCGGAATCCCAGAACGGATGACTCCTGGAAGCAGAGGGCCGTCTCCGCCTATAAGGCAGACGCCGCCGGGGCCTTTGAAGAAGTGCTCTTCATGGACGGGGTCCGCCTCCGCTCCGACGCCTGGTGCCCGGATCCGAGGAAAGTCGAGGACATGGCTCCGTCGACCCAGGTAGAGATTGTTAAACTGATGGCGGACCTTGCCGCCTGACAATATAGACATTATGGCAAAAGAATTCACATTCATCCTGGGCGGCAATGCCTATGCCGCCGCTCCCGTGAAGCTGGAGCGAAAGAAGATCTACGGCTGGAGCAGCCTGGTCGCGACCGACCGCGACGGACACGTCTGCACCGCCGCCTACATCAGCCCCGAGGACTCCCTCATGATTCCTTCCGGCGCAGCCAAGATGGTGACCGTGGACGAGGACGGGCTCATCGTCAGGAAGTCCGACCTGGTCGCCTTCGATGCCGAAGGCAAGATGCTGGAAACTGTTCCCTCCTCCTTCGACTCCCCTATCGACCTTCACCAGACAACGACTGAGGAGGAGTTCCTCGACCATGAATGGGCTTCCGTTTATCAGATCCAGAACCAAGAACTTGCCGCTGCAGTTGGAGGAAAGATCTTCGCCTTCCCGTTCAGCTACAGCGGCGGCACTTCCATCCAAGACGGCTTCCTGATGAACTGCCCCGCGGGCCTTTTCCTTTTCGCCGGAAGTCCGGTGGATTTCACGCCGGTCTCGCTCGGCGAGGAGGCGGTGATCGACGAAGCCGAGGAAGAGGTCGTGGACGACATCGACGAACTGGATTTCAGCATGATATAATAAAGATAAGAATATGAGAAAGTTCAACATTTCAAACGCCGAAAGGCGCGACGCCGAGGTGGCATTCGAGAACAAGTCCACCCGTGTCAAGACCACATACAAGACTGCCGGGGGCAGCGCCACCCACAGCGAGAAGCGTCTTCGCAGCACGCTCGAAACCGAGCCGGAAGCACTTCTGGAGCACTATGCCGACAGCCTTCCCGAGGCCCTCGTCGCCGAGGACCCGGAGATCGACATGGAGAAGGTCGGACTCAGGCTGGAAGGCCTGAAGAAGGTCTATCTTACCGAAGGGGGCAGGGTCGCATACGGCGTCACCCTCACCGAGCAGGTCTTCAACCCCGACGGGACGGAGAAGGAAACGCGTCCCGAATCCTCCACAACCGGCAACATCGCCGTGGACGGGATGCCCGTCCGCTGGACCGGCAAGATGATGCCCAAGGCCGACGCCATGCGCCGCTTCGTCTTCAAGAAGAGCTACCAGCTCCGCCACGTGAACGGCCTGACCTTCGACTTCCTGCAGGCCATGGCCAGGAAACTCTCCGATGCAAAAGCGATGATGCTCGTCGGCGCCGGCGCCAAGGGCATCGGCCCGCTGGTGATGCAGACCGGCGGCACTCCCTACCGCGCCTTCCTCGAAGGCCGTATCCAGGGCGACAGCTATGCCCTTATCCTCCGTCTCACCAATCTCGAACTCAAATCCCTCTAACACCATGGAAATCACGAAAGACATCAGCCAGAAGGCTATAGACTACAAGAAGAACATCGCCGGCAAGTTCATGCTGGTGGAAGGCTCGAAGCTCCGCAGCAGAGTCGCGGGAACCGACTTCTGCGTCACCCGCAAGATCGACGGACACCTCCAGGTCCTCTTCTACAAGGACGGTGACGCCGTGCTGCTCAACTCTCGCGGCATCGACAAGGCGGGAAGGCTGCACTGCCTCGACGAGGCTGCGCAGTGCCTCAAAAACGCCGGAGTCAGGGACGCTGTCATCGCGGCCGAACTCTACATGCCCCGCGAAGGAGGACGTCCCCGCTGCGCCGATGTTTCCTCCGCCCTGTCCGACTCCGGGAAACGCGACCAGCTCCGCCTGGCCCCCTTCGACATCGTCTCGCTGGACGGGAAGTCCTTCGAAGGACTCCCCTATCAGGAGACCTACAAGGCCCTCTCGGGCATCTTCAATTCCGATGCGGTCTGTCCCGTCCAGATGATGCATGCGTCCTCCCTGGACGAGGTTCAGGCCATCTACGACGAATGGGTGGAGTGCGACGGGGCGGAAGGGCTCGTCATCCATTCCGACAGCAACATCGTCTCCAAGGTGAAACCCCGCCACAGCATCGACGCCGCCATCGTCGGCTACACCACCGGTGATCTGGGCGTGCGCGACCTGATGCTGGCCGTACGGCGCGACGACGGCCTGTTCCAGGTCTTCGCCGTAGGTTCCGGTGCTCTGTCCGATGTAGACCGTTCCTCTCTTGCCGAACGCCTGCAGGGGATGAATGTGGAGTCCCAGTACGTCCTCACCGACTCCCGGGGAATCGCCTACCAGATGGTCCGTCCGGAGATCGTTTGGGAGGTGAGCGTCATCGAGCTCGTCGCCCGGGGCAATGACGACAAGGTGCGCATGAACGCCCTGGTGCGCTTCGATGGCGGTCGGTGGCTCCACGAAGGGATGACCCCCGGAGTGTCCGTCCTCGGCCTCAGCTTCATCCGCGAGAGGTCCGACAAGACCCCGTCCGGGACAGACATCCGCATCAGCCAGCTCACCGACCTCTGCCCCTTCGAGGAAGTCCAAGGAATCCGTGCCGAGATGACGCCGAGCACGGTCCTTGAGCGCCGGGTCTACCGCAAGGTCTCCGGGGACAAGGTGATGCTCCACAAGTTCCTCATCTGGAAGACGAACAAGGAAGCCACCGGCCGCTATCCGGCCTACATCTTCTACCATACCGATTACAGCAGCGGCCGCAAGGACATCCTTAAGAGGGACATGGCCTACGCTCCCGACGAGGCCGGCATCCGCAGTATCTTCGAGGAGGAGATCATCTCCAATGTAAAGAAGGGTTGGGAGGCCGTTGCATGATGGAAGGTTTGGTGATGACGATGGTGGTGGAACTACCTCTGCGTTACGGCCATTGCGACGTGGGAAAGGCTGTCATGAAGGATGCAAAGTGTTGCTGCAATGAACTGTGGATCGACGGGAATCCCATTCCGGTTACGGACTGTCTGTCCATGGAATCCGACAATCCTGTTCACGCTCTGAGATATGTCTTTGCCCCGGGCTTCGACTATATCCCCGCGAGAGCATTCATGGATGCACCTTCCGAAATGCGGATCAAGTCCATTACCCTTCCGGATGGCCTGAAGACCCTGAAAAACAGTTGTTTCTATCACTGCCATTTCGAGGGAAACCTGATTCTTCCGGATTCCCTGAGGAGAATCTGCGCCGATGCGCTGGATTGTAAGGTTGATGGGGTTTTCCATCTCCCGTCCTCTGTCAAATATGTTAGTTCGCTCCCGAAAAGCGAGAATGGGAAAGCGGAGATTATCCTTCCGGAAGGCATGCTCAGCTTTACGCCCGAAAGCATCATTACCGACCACCTCCATATTCCGTCAACTCTGAGGGAATGCCATCCAAGATGGTATTCAAGAAGTTGGAATGTCCATAGTATAACCATAGCCCCTGGAAATCCCTACTTGATTGTCAGAGACGACAAACTGGTGAGTCTTCTCGATGAGAAAAAAGCGAAACTCAAGAAGATGGCTGAACTTTCCTGGAATGCTCACCTTGACACCGCTTTCTCAGGAACCGGCCTGGAAATACGGAAACAATATGATGGCAAGACATTAACGGTCTCCCTCCTGGACAGAGAATGCATCTATTTCAGGTTAGGAGGTACAATGACCCCGGCAAGAGCGGAACAAGCCGCCGATATTGCCCGTCGCTTCAAGGTGCTGGCGGATGGTTTTCCAAAGGAAAAGGCGCAACTCCATTTTGGGAGATTATACTACGTACCCAGGAAGAGATGCCTGTTCTTCTATGCTTTCAATAATGATGCAGTCAATATCGAACTATCCATAGAAGGAGGACGGGATGAACTGATGGAGACATTCATCTTATCCCAAAAGTATTTCTCCCTTGTCACCCGCCAGGTCAAGGAGATAGAGAAGAAATATGGCTGTAATCACTTGCGCTTCAGTTTTATTTAACTATGCCCATCTATATCGATTCCACAGAACTAGGGCGCGTCCTCTCCAGGATGCCTGCAGCCCAGAACATCATGCTTACCGGCCGCCACGGCATCGGCAAGTCCCAGATTCTCACCCGCTATTTCGAAGCGAAGGGAATGAAAGTCGTCACGCTCTTCCTGGGCCAGATGTCCGACCCGGGCGACCTCATCGGCCTTCCCACCAAGAACGCAGAAACGGGCAAGACCGATTTCATGCCTCCATACTGGTTCCCCACTGACGGGAAGCCGGTGGTGCTTTTCCTGGACGAGCTCAACCGCGCCCGCCCCGAGGTCCTCCAGACCATCATGGACCTGGCGCTGAACCGCAAACTCGCTGGCCGGAGCCTTCCGGAGGGCAGCCGGCTCATTTCAGCCGTCAATGACGGCGAGGAGTACCAGCTGACCGATCTGGATCCGGCGCTGGTCTCACGCTTCAATGTCTATGCCTTCTGCCCTTCGGTGCAGGATTGGCTGTTATGGGCGGAGAAGGCCGGGCTGGACAGGCGGGTGACCGGTTTCATATCCGCCCATCAGGAATGGCTGGACGGAGAAGCCGGCAAGGAGACCGAGTTGGACACCGGCCTGGAAAAGACACCGGACCGGCGGGCGTGGACGAAGGTGTCGGATGTCCTTGCCGGGATTGAAAGCCCCGATGAAACGGACTGCAAGGTCATCTCCGGCATCGTGGGCGTCCGCGCGGCGTCGGCTTTTGCCGCCTATCTGTCGAAGAGCTCCGTCCCCGGAGCGGAAGATGTCCTTCTTCGCTTCGCAAAGGTCAAGGACAAGCTTGCGGGGTTGGAAGTCCACCAGCTGGCCGGTATCAACGAGTCCATTTTCCGTTATCTCGAAATCACCGGCCTCGATGCCCGCAAACGGAAGACTGCCGGAAAGAACCTCTGCTCGTATGTCGACTTGGTGGGTGCCAGGAAAGAGGCGCTGGCGCACTTTGCCTCCCTGTTCAACGAAGGGAAACAGAAGAAAGCCGTCGCTTTCATCGTCATGGACGCCGCTCCCGTATTCACCCGTATGACCCAGTTCATCAATGGCTTGTAACATGGATTACATCAGTAAGATGACGGATATCTGGTTCCTCACCGAACCAGCACTCTTCGGCGCCTTCTGCCGCCATAAGCTGACGAAAAACGAAGGGATGGAATGTCCGGTCCGCGTCGGGAAAGGAAGGCTGGAATACAATCCGTCCTTGATCCGGAATATGCCGTACGAGGATGTGGAG
>JBGUGW010000061.1:0-2314 GCA_045111695.1 Candidatus Cryptobacteroides sp.
TCGGGGGCCGCCATGACGATGGCCTGGAGGTGCTCCATGTTGTTGTAGTTGAAGGCGGGGATGGCATATCCCCCGGCGACGGCCTTCTTGAACATCTCACGGGTGTTCACAAGGCCCAAATCTTTGTAAGAAACCATAATTTATAAAGTTGTTAAGTGATTACTCTCGAAATCACGCAAATTTAGCTATTTTTGTGGAAATATCACATAATCATGGCCAATAAAGTCCTCATCTTTTCCGCTCCATCCGGTTCCGGCAAGAGTACCGTCGTAAACCATCTGCTCAAATTCCATCCGGAGTTCGAATTCTCCGTTTCGGCGACCTCACGTCCCCCGCGCGGGCAGGAGCAGGACGGGGTCGAGTATTACTTCCTGGATGTAGAGGAGTTCCGCCGCAGGATCGAAGCTGACGCGTTCGTCGAGTATGAGGAAGTGTATCCCGGCCGCTTCTACGGCACACTCAAGGAAGAGGTGGAGCGTATATGGGCAAAGGACCATGTCATCCTCTTCGACGTGGACGTCAAGGGAGGAGTGAACCTCAAGAAGTATTTCGGGGACAAGGCCCTATCGGTGTTCATCCAGGCTCCGAGCATCGAGGAGCTCCGCCGCAGGCTGGTGCTGCGCGGCACCGACAGCGAGGAGGACATCGAGAAACGCGTGGCCAAAGCATCCGAAGAGATGACCTACGCCGACAAGTTCGACTACGTCCTCGTCAACGACGACCTCGAGACCGCCCTCAAGGAGGCCGAAGAGGTCGTGGACAAGTTCCTGGACGGCCACTGAAGGAAACGGATCGCGGTCTATTCCGGATCATTCAATCCCCTACACATAGGCCACAAAGCCATAATGGAGTACCTCACCAGCCAGGCCGGCTTCGACGGAGTATATCTGATCGTTTCCCCGCAGAATCCATTCAAGGACCCGTCGCTGGCCGAGCAGGGCGAACGCCGCTACCGCGCTGCCGTCGAAGCCGTGCAGCGCCGCCCGGAACTCCGGGTACGCGTGGACGACATCGAACTTCACCGCGACCCTCCGCAGTATACCATCGACACCCTTGACCTCCTGAAAGCCAGGGAACCGGACAATGAGTTCACGCTGGTCATCGGCTCCGACAATCTCGAACGCTTCCGCGGCTGGAAACAGGCCGTGCGCATACTGACGGAATACGGCATCGTCGTGTATCCCCGCCCGGGATACGACGCCGAAGTCCTCGCGGCCGCCTTGCGTGACGACCCGGAGGGTGACGCCTTCCGCATCCGCATCCTGGCCGACGCCCCTCAGGTGGACATCTCCTCTACGGAAATAAGAAAAGGCCTCGAAGAAGGCCTTGACATGTCCGAGTATCTGATGTAGGGCTATCCCCTCCTCAACCTCAAGCTGTTCGATACGACGCAGACGCTGCTGAGCGCCATGCATGCGGCAGCTATCATCGGATTGACCAACCCCAGGGCAGCAAGCGGCACCGCCAGCAGGTTGTAGAAGAAAGCCCAGAAAAGATTCTCCCTGATAATCTTAGAAGTACGGCCAGAGAGTTTCACCAGTTCCGGTATCTTGCGGAGGTCTGAGGAGATGACGGTCGCCATGGCTGTATCGATGGCTATGTCGCTGCCGCGGCCCATGGCCACGCTAAGGTCGGCCAGTGCAAGCGCAGCGCTGTCGTTGATGCCGTCGCCGACCATCGCCACCTTGTGGCCTTCGGCCTGAAGCTTTTCCACGAAACGGTGCTTCTCGTCGGGCAGGACTTCCGACACGACGTCGTCGATGCCGGCCTCACCCGCCACTTCCGCGGCAATGTCCTGCTTGTCGCCCGTAAGCATGAATACCTTGAGGCCCAGGTCCTTCATCGCCTGCACGGCCTCGCGCGAGGTCGGCTTGATGACATCGCGCCAGTCGGCGTCGAACTTCTCAGCCGAGCCCACCGTCACCGTGCCGGTCTTGTCCAGGACGACAGCGTCGATGCCGGCAGCCACCTGCAGCGCATCCGCATCCTTGACAAGGATGCCCTTGCGCGCAGCATTGCCTATGCCGGCTATGATGGCCGTAGGGGTAGCGAGACCGAGTGAGCACGGACATGCGATCACGAGCACGCTCACCGCGGCCAGTATACCCTTGACGGCTCCCCCGTCAGGGACGGCAAGCGTCCAGACGAGGAATGTCAGCAGCGCGATGCCTATGATGACGGGCACGAATATGGCCGCGACCTTGTCCACGGTCCGCTGTATGCGGGCCTTGCTGCCCTGAGCGTCACGGACCATGTCCACGATGCCGGCCAGCAAGGTGCCGTTCCCGATTTTCTCCGCCCGCACCTTCAGGGC
>JBGUGW010000062.1:0-3560 GCA_045111695.1 Candidatus Cryptobacteroides sp.
CCAACCATCACTGCGGCTACAGTTACATCCAGCGTCATTCGAGCGTGGAGCATGACTATCTCAAGGATGGTTTCTGGGCGATGAACAGAAATGAGGAACTGCCCAATCCTGGACTCACCGTGAGTTTCCTGGAAAGGATGGAGGATGTCACTGCAGCCGTCCTGAAAGGTTATGAGCCTTCGATGAGCGAGGCGCAGCGCGACTCCGTCGTGCGTGCCAACTCCGCAGTCCTGACGAAGGCCGCGACTGCGGAGGGCAAGGGACTCCGCGCCAGCGTGGAGGCGCTCTATTACGGCAACCAGTACTTCCTGTTCGTGTTCAGGGTGTACCGTGACGTCCGCCTCGTCGGCGCTCCGCCGTCCTCCATCGGCAAGTTCGGAGGCGACACCGACAACTGGATGTGGCCCCGCCATACGGGTGATTTCTCCATCTTCCGCATTTATGCCGACAAGGACAACAACCCCGCGGACTACTCCGCGGACAATGTCCCCTACCGCCCGAAGAAGTCCTTCAAGATCTCACGCGCAGGCGTGAAGGAGGGAGACTTCACCTTCGTATACGGCTGCCCTGGCAGCACCAAGGAATATGCGATGTCCGAGGATGTGCGCTATGTCTCCGAGGTCTCCGACCCCCAGAAGATCGCGCTCCGCACCCTCAGGCTCGACAATATCAAGAGCCACATGGCTGAAAGCCAGGCCGTGCGCATCCAGTATTCGTCCAAGGCCGCCAGCGTTTCCAACGCCTGGAAGAAATGGCAGGGCGAGGCCAAGGGCATCCACAAGAATGACGTCGTCAATGTCAAGCGCGACTACGAGCGCCGCTTCAGCGAGTGGGCCAGGGGCACGCGCTACGAGGGGCTCGTGGAGAAGCTCGGAGAGCTGTTCGCGCGCCGCAATCCCTATTATCTCGCATACGAATACTACACCGAGACAGCCCGCACCATAGAACTTCTCTCTTTCGCTTCCAACCTGCAGAATGCCTATCCCAACGCGGATGCCGTGCACTCTGTCGCGGAATCTTTCTTCAAGGATTATTATCAGCCTATCGACGAGGAGAATTTCGTCGATGTTATGGATGCTTTCGACAAGAATATGTCCGACGAATTCAAGCCGGCGTGGTTCAAGGAAAAACTTGTTGAACTGGGCAGCGTCGAGGCTTTGAAGGACTATGTCTTCAGGAACTCCATCCTCACGGACAAGGCCAAGGTGATGGCGCTCAAGGCCGAAGACAAGGACATGGTCGCGGCCGATCCGGCGTTCGAGATGTACAGCGCGTTCTACCGCTGGTACTATGACGAGCTCCGCCCTGTCATCAATGAGGTCAACTCCGAGATCAGCCTCGCCTACCGCGACTACATGCAGGGACAGATGGATTTCGAGAAGGACAAGGCCTTCTATCCGGACGCCAATCTTACACTGCGCGTCGCCTACGGGCATGTGGAAGGCTACTGCCCTGCCGACGGCATATATTACTATCCTGTCTCGACTCTCAAGGGAATCATTGAGAAAGACAATCCGGAGATCTTCGACTATGATATCCCGCAGAAGCTGCGCGATATCTATGCCGAGGGCGGACATGAGGGTCAGCCGGTCTGTTTCCTTGCAACGAACCACACTTCCGGGGGCAACTCCGGCAGCCCGGTCATCAACGCAGACGGCAACCTCATCGGCATCAATTTCGACCGCGTCTGGGAAGGTACGATGAGCGACATAGTCTTCGATCCGGAGATCTGCCGCAACATCTCCCTTGACATACGCTATCTCCTTTTCTGCATCGACAGGATCGGCAACGCTTCCTACCTCTTCGACGAGATGACTTTCGTGGACTAGCTCCAGGTTTGCAGGCGGAGTGCCTCACAAACCTTCCGCTTCGCTCCATCCCTCCCAACGTTTCCTGCGTCCTCGCACGCGAGAACTTGTCTCCGTCGGGCCCCTCCCTCTAACGTGCCCGAGGGTGGGCACGGGTTTGTCGAGGCACTCCGCCTGCAAACCTAACGGATGACCTTGACGGGGGTGAGGACGAAGCGGAAGTCGTAATCGCCGTAAGGGAGCATGTACTCCGGCTGCGGTATAGCACCCCAGCTGTTGACGCAGGCGAGGCCCATCTGGACCTTATCGATCAGGAGATTGGTGATTGGATCCTCGTCTAGGTCGCCGGAATGGCGCTGATGCTTGACGGGGCCGTCGTCCAGGGTGGCGATGCGATAGTGGAGCGCGGAAGCCGAGAACGGCTCTTCCGCTGTCACCTCAAGGCCGCGGCCCGAAGCATCGACGATGCGCCACCAGCGGATGTCGGACTTGGTACCGTTTTCCTGGGGACGGATGTAAGGATAGAACTGCTCGGTCACCGTCTGGTCGTAGATACCCAGAGGCATCGAATCCTTGCGGTCCGCATAGTTCTCTATTGGTCCACGACCGTAATAGACGATGCGCTCGAAGGACTTAGGCATAGGCATCTGAACTCCAAAACGGAACATATTGGAGACCTTTGCTTCAGGATCTGCCTTGAAGGACTCGCTGACTTCGACAGCGCCGGAATTGTTGATCCGGTAGGTCATTGTGAGGCGGCCGCTGACGGCTGCGATCTCATATTCTGCCTTGACGACAGCCAGTCCATCAACCATCGAAGCATCAATCGAAGCGAGGCGCATCTGGGGATTGTTCCAGGCGGCATATCTCCTCTGGAGATTTGCGCCGAAGTCGTTGTCGGTAGGGGCGCGCCAGAAATTCGGAGTCAGGGACTCCCCTTCCGCAAGCATATCCACACCGCCTACATTGTAGCTGACCATGGAGCCGGAACGGCGGTTGAACAGGATGGTAAAGTCCGCACCGGAAACCGGGATGTAATTCCTGTCCGTCTGATCGATGACAGGCAACGACAGAGGAACGTTGTTGGTCTCGACATTGGCGAAACGGAGTTCCCGGGCCGGCCGGTCACGCAGCGCAAGCTGCTGCTTCGCCACGGCGAAGCCGGCCGGCAGCAGGCCTTCAGCCTCCTTGAGGAAGTATTTGACATTCAGAAGCCATTCTCCATCGGCGCCGGTGTCACCGAGCGCAAGGCGGACGCGGGTCCGGCCCTGCGGAGCGGCGGACAGGTCCGCCACGCTCCCCCGCCGGGTCGGCTTGCCATCGCAGACCAGTTCCCATTCGAGGGAATAGGCCGACAGGTCGCGGAAGAAATTCTCGTTATATATCTCGATCTCGCCGGTGGCATCAAGAAGGGTCGTCCAGATATTCTGATAATAGTATCCAACCTCGTACATATGCGGATTCGGAACACGGTCCGGGCTGATCAGTCCGTTGTCACAGAAATTCTGGTCGCTCACGTCGAAACGGTTGAAGTCGCCGCCGTAGGCATAGATCATCTTGCCGTTCTTGCCCGTCCAGCGGATGGACTGGTCCACGAAATCCCAGATGAAACCTCCCTGGAATTTGGGATACTTGCGGGCAAGGTCCCAGTACTCCTTGAAGCCTCCTTCGGAATTGCCCATGGCATGGGCATATTCGCACTGGATCAGCGGCCTTGTCTGTGAGGGATCCTCGCAATAGCGCACGACGTCA
>JBGUGW010000063.1:0-6771 GCA_045111695.1 Candidatus Cryptobacteroides sp.
AAACGCATCCCCTTTACAGTGACGGTCGATGCGTCCTTCCACACGATCTCCTTGTACACGAACACGCTCGGAGCGAGCTCGACGGCCCGCAGGAACTGCTGCTGCTTGTTGGGCGACCGTAACGTATCGGTATAATGGAGGGTCCTGGGCTGCTTGCGGAGGTCTTCCTTGTATCTGTCGCCATCGGCATGCAGGGGCTGGAAGGCCAGCACCGCTACAAGCATGACTGTTAAATATTTGATGAATTTCATGGATAATCCTCTTATTGGATTGGCAAATATACGAAAATTAGGCCAAGTACAAGAAATGAGTCGCAAGAAATCAATTTTTAAAGAAAATGTCTATCTTTACGACATTGTACTGAAAACCGAAACAGTCGAAATGAAGAAAACCCTCAACGATATCTGTGCGGCATACACCCTCGCCGACGAGGTGAAAGCCATGGGTATCTATCCATATTACAGGCCCATCTCATCCGGGCAGGATCCCGTGGTGAAGATGGCTGACGGCAGCGAGGTCCTGATGTTCGGATCAAACTCCTACCTCGGCCTGTCAGATGATCCCCGACTGAAAGAAGCGGCCATCAAGGCCACAGAGAAATATGGTTCCAGCTGCTCCGGCAGCCGTTTCCTCAACGGTACCCTCGACATCCACCAGGAACTGGAGGAGAAACTCGCCCGCTTCGTGGGCAAGGACGAGGCCGTCACTTACAGCACCGGCTTCCAGGTCAACCTCGGAGTTGTGAGCAGCCTTGGATTCCATGGAGGATATACCTTCCTGGATTCGCTCGACCACGCCTGCATCATCGACGGCAGCCGCCTCGGCTTCAGCCAGGTCCGCAAGTTCCCCCACAACGACATGGGCGGCCTCGAGAAGAAGCTCCGGGGCGTTCCGCGCGGGGCATACAAACTCATCGTCGTCGACGGCGTCTACTCTATGGAGGGTGATATCGCCAAGCTCCCGGAGATTGTAGCGCTCTGCAAGAAGTACAATGCCAGCGTGATGGTGGACGACGCCCACGCCCTTGGCGTAATCGGTGAGAACGGTTCCGGTACCGCCAGCCATTTCGGCCTGACGAAGGAGACCAACCTCATCATGGGCACGTTCTCCAAGAGCTTCGGCTCGCTCGGAGGTTTCATCGCCGGAGACCACGCAGTCATCACTTTCCTCACGCACAATTCGCGCTCGCTTATATTCAGCGCATCGATGACCCCGGCTGCGGTGGCCGCGGCTTCCAGGGCCCTCGACATCATGGTCGAGGAGCCGGAGCGCCGCGAGCAACTCTGGAAAGTCACAAGGCACGCGCAAGCCGCGTTCAAGGCCGCAGGATTCGACATCGGCCATACCGAGTCGCCTATTATCCCGCTCTTCGTCCGCGACACTTTCAAGGCCATGAAGGCCGTACGCCTGGCATACGAACGGGGCGTCTTCGTCACCCCCGTCATTGCACCCGCAGTACCCGAGTCGGACGTCCTGATCCGCTTCGCCCTGATGGCGACCCATTCCGAGGAGCAGGTGGACACCGCCGTAGGAGTGCTCACCGATATCTTCAAGGAGCTCGAAATCATCAAGTAGCATGGTCATCCTCATCACTGGCATCACCTCCGGTTTCGGCCGCGCCATGGCGCAGCGGCTGAGCGCCGACGGGCACAAGGTATACGGTACGCACCGCAAGGCCGTCGACCTGGTGCCCGGCGTCACCTACATCCGGGGGGACGTGCAGTCCGCGGAGGAATGCGAGGCCGCTGTCCGGCAGGTCGTCGAAGCAGAGGGACGCATCGACGTCTTCATCAACAACGCCGGCATGGGCATAGGAGGTCCGCTCGAGTTCTCGTCCCTGGAGGATGCGGAGCGCCAGATGGACATCAACTGGTTGGGAATGGTCCGTTTCCTGCATTACGTCCTGCCCGTCATGCGCCGGCAAGGCGGGGGCAAGATACTGTGTTTCAGCTCTATCGGAGGTTTGATGGGACTCCCCTTCCAGGGGCTTTACTCCGCTTCGAAGTTCGCGATCGAGGGCTATTGCGAAGCCCTCCGCCTCGAGACCAAGGCCTTCGGCATAAAGGTCATAGTCATCGAGCCCGGCGATTTCGCGACCTCTTTCACAGCCCAGCGCAAGAGCGTCGCGGACCAGGAGGCGTACGATGTGTACAAGACCTACGCCCGCTCGCTAGCGAGCATAGAGAAGGACGAGACCACCGGCCTGAAGCCGGAATACCTAGCAGCAAAGATCTCAAGGATCGTCATGAAGAAGCGACCTAAATACCATTACATCATCTCCACCCTCGAGCAACGTCTTTCAGTGACACTCAAGGCCATCCTCCCCCCGAGCTGGTTCGCCCGCATCCTTGGATCGTATTATCACCTTTAACCACATATCAATTCTCTAATACCATGAATAAGCTTATCCGTCAATTCTGCCTGGCCATCCTGGCAGTTTTCATGCTTATGCAGGGACAGGCTTCCGCCCAATTCGGAGGCCCGAGGGTCAACCGCGATTCGCTCAACGCCATCACCTCCGCCGACTACGCACAGATGCTCCAGCAGCTGGGGATTTCCGGCTCTGCCGTCAGGCCTGGCCGCGACCCCAACTCTGACGATCCGTCGAGGCAGCCCAACTATGACGAGTTCAAGTCCAACCCATACATATTCTACCCTGACCCGCTCAAGCTGGACAACGGCAAGAAGGTAAAGAACGCCAGGGAATGGTTCAGGAAGCGCCGTCCAGAACTCGTCCGCACCTTCGAGGACGAGGTTTACGGCCGCATACCTGACAACGTGCCTGCAGTGAGATGGGAGGTCGCGAAAGAGGAAAGAGTGATGATGGAGGACATCCCTTGCATCACCCGCGAACTTGCAGGTGTAGTGGACAATTCCAGTTATCCGTCCATAGAAGTCCGTATTCAGGCATCCGTCACATGGCCGGAGAATGCCGGCGGGGACCTCCCGGTCATCATCGAATTCGGCTATGCGCTCGGCAACATGTCCTTCGCCCATCCCGGCGCTCCGAAACAAAAATCATGGCAGCAGCAAGTCGTAGAACGCGGTTGGGCGGCAGCCGTGATCACGACTGGCAGCATACAACCCGACGGAGGATACGGCCTCAGGAGCGGCATTGTAGGACTGTGCAACAAAGGAGGGTTCCGCAAGCCGACCGACTGGGGTTCCCTCCGCGCATGGGGATGGGGCGCCTCGAAACTCATCGATTACTTTGAGGGCGAACCACTGTTCGATGCAGGCAAAGTGGCGATAGAAGGTTGTTCACGCAATGGAAAGGCGGCGTTGGTCGCCATGGCGTTCGACGAACGCTTTGCCGCAGGCTTCATCGCCTCGTCCGGCAAAGGAGGAGCCGCCCCGTGGCGTCGCAACTGCGGCGAGAGTACCGGCAATCTCGCCACTTCCGGCGAGTACCACTGGATGTGCGGCAATTTCATCAAATACGGAGCCGATCCCCTCACCGACGATGACATTCCTGTGGATCAGCATGAACTGATCGCTCTCTGCGCCCCCAGGCCCTGTCTCATATCGGGAGGTCTTCCTGACGGTGACAAATGGCAGGACATTGTCGGTATGTTCATGGCAGCCGCCAAGGCATCGCCCGTATATGAGCTTCTGGACGCCCATGGCCTTGCCTCCGATGTTTTCCCAGGGCCGGACAACGACTCCCTCATGGGAGGAGAACTCGCTTTCCGCGAGCACCACGGCGGCCATGAGGCCGGTCCGAACTGGCCGTATTTCCTAGATTTCTTTGAAAGTAAGGTAGTTAACAAGAAATAGTTATGGAACCCAAGAAACTCTATCTCGTCAAGGAAGGCAAGAAAGTCTGCGGACTCTGCAACGGTATCGGTGAGTATTTCGAGATCGACCCGACGATCATCCGCCTGGCCTGGCTCGGATTCGTCTTTATCGGAGGAACAGGCCTGCTGGCCTATTTCATCGGGGCTCTGATAGTTCCGACGAAGCCGGAGTCCCGTTAGACCCGGACGCAAGCCTGTATATCTTGTACCCCGTCGCCGCCACCAGTATGGACATGAGCGGCGAAATCAGGTTGAAGAAACAATAAGGCAGATACTCGAGGGTAGGAACCTTGAGGACTGTGGCTTGTGTCATGCCGCATGAGTTCCACGGTATGAGCACCGAGGTCACGGTAGCCGAGTCCTCGGTAGAGCGGCTCAGCAGCCGGCTCTCGAATCCCTTTTCCTTGTACAGGTCCTTGTAAAGGTTGCAGGTCAGGATGATGGACAGGTACTGGTCGCCCGTCACCATGTCCGAGAAAACGCCCGTGGCCACGGTCGACGCCACCAGCGGAGTGCGTCCGGCTATGCGGCGTGTCAGCATATGGGTTATGCTCTGTATCATCCCTGCGCCGGTCATGGCCCCTCCGAAAGCAGCTGCACAGAAAATAAGGAACACCGTGCTCAGCATACCGTTGATGCCCCGTGTCGAGACCAGCGGATCAAGCACGGAATTGCCCGTCTCAATTGCAGTGTCGCCATACCAGGTGATGAACAGTCCCCTGAAACCTCCGGCGAAAGTATTTCCTCCTCCGATGGAGGCGATGATGTCCGGCTGCGCCAGAAGAGCCGCGATGCCGGCCATGAGCGCCGCCAGCATCAACGTAATGACCGCAGGCACGCGCTTGTAGATCAGGATGCCGGTGGCGACGGGAACGAGCAGGAGCCACGGGCTGATCCTGAACGAAGCGTGCAGGGCGTCCGAAAACTCCCCGGCACGCATGGCATCGCCGGGATCGTGAAGTATGCTGGCAACGAGGAATACGATGGATGCTATGACGAACGACGGCACCGTAGTGACCATCATGTAGCGGATATGGGTGAACAGCGGGGTGCCGCTCACCGAAGAAGCCAGCACGGTAGTGTCGGACAGCGGCGAGATCTTGTCGCCGAAATAAGCTCCTGAAATGATGGCTCCTGCGGTCCAGGGCGCAGAATAGCCCATTGCCGCCCCTATGCCCAGGAAAGCCACTCCTATGGTGGCGATGGTCGTCCACGAACTGCCCGTCACTACGGAGACCAGAGCGCAAATCAAGCATACTGCCAGAAGAAAGATCTTGGGACTCAGGATCTTAAGGCCGTAGCAGATCAGTGTCGGTACGATGCCGCTGACCATCCAACTGCCTGAAATGGCTCCTATCAAGAGGAGTATTATGACCGCTGTGCCAATGGAACGGATGTTCTCCGCCATTGCCTTTTCTATCTGCTCCCAGGGGGTATGGTACACCAGCATCGACAAGGCAAGCGCCACGCCGGTGGAGATAAGCAGCGCCACCTGGCTGCCGCCATCCAGCGCGTCGGAGCCGAAATGCTTGATGACAAGGAAGAGCAGGATGACCAGCAGCAAGAACGGAAGGAGGGACACCTTCCATCCCGGGGTCCTGCCGCGCGGGGAACCATTCATGGCAGGAGAAGGTGTGGATCAGTGTTTCTTGACGGGATCGCAGGTAAGGCCCACGCCGAGTTTCTTGAAAATCTTGCGGTCGACCTCGCTGAGCATGACCGTGGAATGGACCTGGCAGCCCCGCAGCTGCGGGAGGCATGCAAGCGCCCTGCGGCAGTTGGTGTCTGTCGGGCTGAGCACGGACAGCGCAACCAGCACCTCGTCCGTGTGCAGGCGGGGATTCTTGCCGTGCAGGTAGCTGACCTTGGTCTTCTGGATAGGCTGGATCATGCTCTGGGGGATGAGCTTGGTCTGGTGGTCGATGTCAGCGAGATGCTTGATGGCATTGAGCAGGAGGGCTGCGCTGGGGCCGAGCAGCGAACTGGTCTCGGCCGTGATGAGCGTGCCGTCCTCGAGCTCCATTGCTGCCGAAGGCACTCCGGACTTCTCCTGACGCTCCTTGGCGGCCACGGTACAGCGACGGTAGTCGGTCGTGATCTTGGCCTGCTTCATCACGAGGGCTATCTTGTTCACCTCGTTGTCGTTGCAGTCACCGTCAGCGAGCTGGCCGAGGGCGGTATAGTAACGGCGGACGATCTCATGGCGCGCCGCGTCGCAGCAGACATCCTCGTCCAGGAGGCAGTAGCCTATCATGTTGACTCCCATGTCGGTGGGAGACTTGTAAGGATTCTCACCGTAGATGCCCTCGAAAAGGGCGTTCAGCACCGGGAATATCTCTATGTCGCGGTTGTAGTTGACCGCGGTGCTGCCGTAGGCCTCCAGGTGGAACGGGTCGATCATGTTGACGTCGTTGAGGTCGGCGGTCGCCGCTTCGTAAGCAAGGTTGAGGGGGTGCTTGAGCGGGAGGTTCCATATCGGGAAAGTCTCGAACTTGGCATAGCCGGCCTTGATGCCGCGCTTGTGCTCCTGGTAGAGCTGGCTGAGGCAGACGGCCATCTTGCCGCTGCCGGGGCCGGGGGCCGTCACCACCACCAGCGGCCGGGTGGTCTCGACATAGTCGTTCTTGCCGAAGCCTTCCTCGGAGTCGATGAGCGCGACATTCTGGGGATAGCCCTCGATGGTGTGGTGATAATAGACCTTGATGCCCATGCGCTCCAGGCGCTGGCGGTAGGCGTCGGCGCTGGACTGGCCGTTGTAGTGGGTGATGACGACTGAACTGACCATGAAGCCACGGCCCATGAACTCGTCGCGCAGGCGCAGGACATCCACGTCATAGGTGATGCCGAGGTCGCTGCGGATCTTGTTCTTCTCGATGTCCACGGCGCTGATCACGATGACGATCTCGAGGTCGTCCTTGAGCGTGTAGAGCATCTTGAATTTGCTGTCCGGCTCGAATCCCGGCAGCACGCGGGA
>JBGUGW010000064.1:0-2855 GCA_045111695.1 Candidatus Cryptobacteroides sp.
GCCCTGACGGGGTCCGCATCCGGCCGCCAGCGTGGCAACGACCGCAAGCCTAAGCAAAAATCCTGGCTTCATTGTTCTCTTCCAGAAGGGCCTCGGAGATATTGATGATGAAGTCGCCGATCTTCTCGAGCTCGTTGACGATGTCCATGTAGAACACTCCGATCTGGTACTGGTAGTCATCCCTTTCGATATTGGAGATGAGTTCCTCACGGAGGCTGTTGCGGTAGACGTTGATATTGTACTCGGCATCGGACGCGTTGGAGATATCCTTGAGGGTCTTGTCCTCGGCGTGGAGGTTGTCAAGCATGGCCTTGTAAGCCGTCTCGACATTGTCCATGAGACGGTTGAGTTTCCTGAGCATCACGGCGTCGAAATACTTGCCGTGCACGTGGATGCGGCGGAGCATGCGGCCTATGGCCTCTCCGGAGTCACCGAGACTCTCCATTTCGCCGATGATCTTGTAGATGCTCTTGATGCGGACGATCGAGGCATTGCTGAGCTCGCCCTTGGAAACCTCGCCGATATACTGGGCGATCTCGTATTCGATGTTGTCGGTGATGGCCTCGTACTTGACCAGCTTGTCGTTGATGGTCTCGAACTTGTCGGGATCCGGCTCATTGACGGCCGCTCGGACATACGCAAAGCCCTTGTAGCATATCTCGCCGAAATGCACGACCTCCTGCTTGGCCTCGTTGAGCGAAAGCTCCGCGGTATTGAGCGGTCCGCGGCTGATGTACTTGAGGCGGAACACCTCTTCCTCTCCCTTGGGGGACGGCACCATCCAGGTGACGATCTTCTCGATCACAGGGACGAACCAGATGAGGATCATGGTGTTGATGACGTTGAAAAGGGAGTGGAGCGTAGCCACGCTGTAAGGAAGCGATGCCACCAGCGCATGTCGTGTCTGCTCATCAGCCGCACCGAAATCGGTCGTAGCGGGGTTGGGGAATCCGAACAGCTCGACGATGGATCCTACAAGACGCAGGAACGGATGGAACAGGCAGAACACCCAGCACACGCCGAAAACGTTGAACAGCATGTGGGCGCGCGCCGTTCGTTTTGCCGATACATTGGCGACCGACGCGGCGATATTGGAGGTGATGGTGGTACCGATATTCTCGCCGAGGACCATCGCGGCGGCCATCTCGAAGGGGATGTAGCCGTTGGCTACGAGGACCATGGTAATGGCCATAGTGGCCGCAGAGGACTGGAGCATGAGCGTCATCAGGGCGCCCGTGACCATGAATATCAGGATCGAGCCTATACCGAAGCCCGTAAGGTGCGAAAGGAAGACGCGGACCGGGTCGTTGTCCAGCAGCATCGTGGAGGTCTCGCGGAGGGTGCTGAGACCGAGGAACAGGAAGGCGAAGCCCATGACGAACTCGCCGAAGTTCTTGTTGTTCTTCTTCTTGGAGGCGATCAGGAGATAGCCGAGGAACATCAGCGGCACCGCTATGGCGCCGAGACTGAAGGATCCGCCGCCGAAGGAAAGGGCGAAGATCCAGGCCGTCACCGTGGTACCGATGTTGGCACCCATGATGACTCCGATAGCGTTGGCCAGGGAAAGGAGACCGGCATTTACGAAGCTGACCAGCATCAACGTCGTCGCGGTCGAAGACTGGACGAGGGCGGTGACGACGATACCTGTCAAGACGCGCTTGAATGCGGTGGAGGTCATGGCAGCCATGAAGGACCTCAGCTTTTCGCCGGCCATCTTCTGAAGTCCGCCGCTCATGAGGGACATTCCGTACAGGAACATGCCCAGCGAGCCTAACATCGTGCAGACTTGGAGAAACGTACTCATGTGTTATATAACTCTACTTAATTTCGGTACAAATTTACTGATTTTTGTTAGATTTGCCTAACGGATGAAACGGATAGGAGCCATATTTTTCCTGCTGCTTGCGGCGTTTTCCGCAAGGGCGCAACTCTTCTCCTCCGGGGACGACCCCGGAAGGGTGAAATGGAGCACAGTATCGTCTAATCATTTCCGGCTGATATACCCCGCGGGGAACGATTCGCTGGCGCTGCGCTATGGCCTTGCCCTGGAGCGGTACCTCGAGCCGGTGGGCGCGAGCATAGGCTACAGCCCCAACGCCCGGTACCGCCGTCCGATGCCCGTCATCCTACACGCCTACACGGCCAAGGCCAACGGGTCCGTGGTCTGGGCGCCGCGGAGGATGGACCTGTTCACAAGGCCGCAGTCCCTGGCCCCTGAGCCGCTGGAGTGGATCACCGAACTTGCGGTGCACGAGTCCCGGCACGTGGCGCAGATGCAATTTGCACGGGACAGGGGCTTCGGCGTCCTCAACGCCCTTACGGGCCAGATGTTCACCGGTGCAATGGCGGCCTTGTACCCCGGGCCGGCACTGCTCGAGGGCGACGCAGTCGCGGCCGAGACCGGGCTGACCCAGGCCGGCCGCGGGCGCTCCTCCGATTTTCTGGAATACTACAGGGTGAGTTTCGCTGACGGGGATTTCAGGAGCTGGTACCGCTGGCGCTGGGGGTCGCAGAAGCTTTACACGCCCGACCACTATCGCGCGGGATACCTGCTAGTATCCGGAACGAGGTCCCTGTACGGCGACTCTTTTTTCACCAAACGCTATTACGAGAACATTGTGGAGCCCTGGTGGCCCTTCCCCGTCTTCGTCCTGCAGCGGACGCTGCGGGAGACATCCGGAAAGGGACTTAAAGCAACCTGGGCGGAGATAGCGGCCGGGCAACAGGCCCGTTGGGCGGCGGACGAGGCCGCGCGCGGGCCCTTTGGCACGCCCGAGCAGCTTACCCGCCAGGGGCGGCTTTTCACCGAGTACTACAGCCCCGAAGCTGCAGGGAATGAAGTATATGCCCTTAGG
>JBGUGW010000065.1:0-2411 GCA_045111695.1 Candidatus Cryptobacteroides sp.
TATATTTGTCATGGCCGGTCACCTCCGGACAGAGTAAAGATAACGCTTAAACAGGATACTACTATGGCAAAAGATGTTGAAATGAACGCCGCGGATGTCAATGCCGCCAGGATGAAGGCGCTGCAGGCGACGATCGACAAGATCGAGAAGGATTACGGCAAAGGTACGATCATGAAGCTCGGCGACCAGCCGCAGTTTGACGTGCAGGTCATTCCGAGCGGATCGGTGGCCCTGGACCACGCGCTCGGCATCGGCGGTTACCCGCGCGGACGCATCATCGAGATATACGGACCTGAGTCCAGCGGAAAGACCACGCTCGCCATCCACGCTATCGCCGAGGCGCAGAAGCAGGGCGGCATAGCAGCCATGATCGACGCCGAGCATGCTTTCGACCGCACTTATGCCAAGGCGCTGGGAGTCAACCTCGAGACTCTCCTCATCTCCCAACCCGACAACGGTGAGCAGGCCCTTGAGATCGCGGACAACCTCATCCGCTCGGGTGCCATCGACATCGTCGTCATCGACTCCGTGGCAGCTCTTACGCCCAAGGCCGAGATCGAGGGAGAGATGGGCGACAACAAGGTCGGCCTCCAGGCCCGCCTTATGAGCCAGGCCCTCCGCAAGCTCACCGCCAACATCTCCAAGACCAATACCTGCTGCATCTTCATCAACCAGCTCCGTGAGAAGATCGGCATCATGTTCGGCAACCCTGAGACCACCACTGGCGGCAACGCCCTCAAGTTCTATGCCTCCGTGCGTCTCGACGTCCGCCGCACCACCCAGCTCAAGGACGGCGACGAAGCCACCGGCAACCGCACACGAGTCAAGGTCGTCAAGAACAAGATGGCCCCGCCTTTCAAGAAAGCCGAGTTCGACATCCTCTTCGGCGAAGGCATCTCCCACACCGCCGAGATATGCGACCTTGCCGTCGAGCTGGACATCATCCACAAGAGCGGTTCGTGGTTCAGCTACAACGGCGAGAAGCTCGCCCAGGGACGTGACGCCGTCAAGCAGCTGCTCAGGGACAACAAGGAGCTCTGCGACGAGATAGAGGCCAAGATCCGCGAGGAGATGGCGAAAATCAACGATTAGTTTATTTATGGGAAAAATCATTTTGACGGGAGACCGTCCGACCGGACGTCTCCATATAGGACACTACGTAGGATCCCTCCGCAGGAGGGTCGAACTTCAGAACAGCGGCGAGTACGACAAGATCTTCATCATGATCGCCGATGCTCAGGCCCTTACTGACAACGCCGACAACCCCGAGAAGGTCCGGCAGAATATCATCGAGGTGGCCCTGGATTACCTCTCGGCCGGACTTGATCCGGAGAAGTCCACGCTCTTCATCCAGTCACAGGTCAGCGAGCTGACCGAGCTGACGTTCTTCTACATGAACCTTGTGACGGTCCAGCGCCTCCAGCGCAACCCCACGGTCAAGCAGGAGATCCAGATGCGCGGCTTCTCGGACAGCGGCGAGGACAACAAAGCCGGCACGCCGGTAGGTTTCTTCTGCTACCCCATCAGCCAGGCAGCGGACATCACAGCGTTCAAGGCTACGACCGTCCCTGTGGGTGAGGACCAGGCCCCCATGCTCGAGCAGACACGCGAGATAGTCCACAAGTTCAACACCGTCTACGGCCCGACGCTTGTCATGCCCGACATCCTCCTGCCGGACAACGCCGCGTGCATGCGTCTCCCCGGCACGGACGGCAAGGCCAAGATGAGCAAGTCCCTCGGCAACTGCATCTATCTCTCCGACAGCGCAGAGGAGGTCAAGGCCAAGGTCCGGAGCATGTACACCGATCCCGGACACCTCCAGGTCAGTGATCCCGGCAAGGTCGAGGGCAATACCGTATTCACCTACCTCGACGCTTTCTGCAAGCCGGAGCATTTCGACAAGTTCGCATCCTGCTTCGTCGGGAAAAAAGTCAGTTTCGAGTTCCACAGCATGGACGAGGTCAAGGACCAGTACCGCCGCGGCGGTCTCGGTGACGTGATGATCAAGAATTTCCTTAACGAGGTTCTTAACGACACCCTCGAGCCCATCCGCAAGCGCCGTAAGGAATTGGAGCAGAATATCCCCTATGTGTATGAGGTGCTGCGCAAGGGCAGCGAGGTCGCCCGCGCCGCCGCGGCCGAGACCCTCGCCGACGTCAAGCGCAGCATGCGCATCAACTATTTCGACCCGGGTGTCCTCGACGCCCTTATCGAGGAGCAGAAAGCTAAATACAGTCTCTGATGATTACCGAGATTCTTGACAAGCAGAAAGCTTTCTTCGAAGCGGGAAACACATGGGACACCCGTAGCCGCCGGGCCATGCTCCAGATCCTGGCCAATACCGTTAAGGAAGTCTGCGGCAGCGGTAACCCTTCCACCGTATCGGTCCTGGCTCAAGTCAAGGACTTCCG
>JBGUGW010000066.1:0-10377 GCA_045111695.1 Candidatus Cryptobacteroides sp.
AATACATCTCCGCCAAGGTGACTCCCAACACCAAGGTCAAGAACAAGATCGCCATCCTCTATGCGGACGGCGAGATCATCGAGGGCGAAGGCAAGCAGAATGTCGCCGGAGACTATTTCTCCCGCGTCATCGCCAAGGTGCGCGCAGACTCCACCGTCAAGGCCGTTGTCTTCCGCGTGAACTCTCCCGGCGGCAGCGTGCTCGCTTCGGAGAAGATCAAGGCCGGCATCGAGCTCCTCAGGAAGGAGAAGCCCGTCGTCGCCTCCTATGGCAATTATGCCGCTTCCGGCGGTTACTGGATCTCCAACAGCTGTGACAAGATCTACTCCGACGCCGCCACTCTCACCGGTTCGATCGGTGTGTTCAGCATGATCCCCGACATCAGCAAAACCGTCAAGGACATCGCCCATCTCAACATCGTCCCCGTCACTTCCAACAAGCACGCCGACATGTATTCACTCATGCGCCCTCTCGACCAGGATGAGCTGGACTACATGCAGGCTTCCGTCGAAAGTATTTATGACCGTTTCGTGAGTACCGTGGCGGAAGGCCGCGACCTCGAGCCCGAATTCGTAGACTCTATCGCACAGGGACGTGTCTGGGCCGGCCCCGACGCCTTGCAGATCGGCCTCGTGGACGAGATCGGAACCCTCGAGGACGCCCTCAAGTGGGCTGCCGCTGCAGCCGGTAATGCCGACCTCTCCGCATGGAACGTAGCCGAGTACCCCAAGCCGCAGTCCGAGATGGAGCGCATGATGGAGATGTTCGGCCAGAAGACCCCTGCCGAGAACATCCTCGCGGGCACTCCTTTCGGCGATGCCGCCGGCACCCTGCTCGACTGGTATGAAAGGGTTAAGAAGAATCCTGCGGACGTCACTTTCGCCCGCATCCCTTACGTTATCGATATCAGGTAATCAGAGGATCGTAATTCTCAGAATCTTTGCGGAGCCCTCCCTTACACGGAGGGCTTCGTCCATTCTGACGCCCGCCACCGCCGCTACATGCCCGTCAGTGTCGCCGGCGGGCACAATGACGATCGCCGACTCCTTGTCAGTAAGGGACATCTTCCTGTCGGCGAAAAGGTCGCTGAGCTTTTTGGCACGGCCTTCCATGCCGAACGGCCGCATCCAGTCGCCGGGCTCCCAGCCGCGTAGCAGGAATGGGAAGGGGAGTGCGTCGGCATCGCAGACAAGTACGCCTTCCGACTGTTTGAGAGGCATCCCCGCTTCGCGGGTAAGGACTTCGATGCGTACCGTCTGGCCGTGGAATGCATAATCGCCGGGGTCCGTGACGGTGACCGTTCCGGGCATTTCGGCCGTTTCCAGCCTTTCCCGGACGGTCATGGCCCCAGCCGTAGTCTCAAGGACATACGTAGGGGAGAAGAAACGTTTGCCGGAGAAAGTCCCATCCTCTCCGGAAGCGTGATCCTCGAGGAGCCTGACCACTGCATCTAGGGTGTCGGCATGGAAGCCGTATGGCTCCAGTAGCCGGAAGATGACATATTTCCAATGCTTGAGCGACAGCAGCTCAGGCACGGCTATCTTGCCGTCCTTCAGGACTTTGCCTTCCGCTTCGCGGAAATAATCCTCCACGATCCCGTCCGCCTGTGCGAACCGTTCCATGTCGGCGTTCAGCGTCCGTACAAACGACGGATTGATCTGTGCAAACTCCGGGAAAACTGCATTGCGTATGCGGTTGCGCTTGTACCCGCTGTCAGCATTTGTACTGTCCACGCGGTACTCCACCCCGTGCTCCGCGGCATACGCCTCTATCTCCTCCCTCGTCATCCTCAACATCGGCCTGATCAATTTCAGCTCCGTTCCGGCAGGGCAAGGCTCTGAAAACGCCTCGCTTCGCTCGGCCCCCCCCATTGCAAGCAACGGGTCCCCCCCTCTTATGTTGCCGAGGGTGGCACAGTTTTCCGAACCTTGCCCTGCCGGAACAGAGCCTTCAGAGGCCATTCCACGGAGACCTCTGAGGCCGGTGCCGCGGAGGAGGTTCAGGATGAGGGTTTCGGCGTTGTCGTTGGCGTTGTGCGCAACGGCAACGGCGTCGAAGCCGTGCTCGACGGCGACGCGCGCGAACCAAGCGTACCGCAGCTCGCGCGCAGCCATCTCGATGCTTATGCCATGCTCCGAAGCATAGGCCGAAGTATCGAAATCAGCGCGGAAAAAAGGCACTCCGTGCGCTTCAGCCCACTTCTGCACGAACTCCGCATCCGCGTCGCTCTCGGCTCCGCGGAGATGGAAGTTGCAGTGCGCCACGGCGTACTCCCCGCCGGCACGGCTGAACATGTCGGCCATGCACATGGAGTCTACGCCCCCGCTCACCGCCAGAAGGACTTTCATTACTTGGCGTCGCGCAGGCGCCTCGGCTTGAGGGTGTAAGCGAAATTGAAGGAAGTGAATTCCTTGAACTGGATGCGGGACTTTCCGTCCGGGAACTGGGCTATGTCCTTGTTGTTCTTGATGATGACGTTCGGATCATAGATGAGCCAGGTGTCGAGCCCGATCTTGAAATACTTGCCGACGTTCCAGGTGATCTTGTTGTCCCAGTTGACGCGGTATTCCTTGAAAGGATTGTCGAGATAGTCGGTGAAGATGACCAGCTGCGTCCCGTAGTTGAAGACTTCGTTGATGACGAACTTCGCATCGACCTTGACCTGAGCACCGAACTGGAACTTGGCGCTGCGGTAGTTGCTGCCGATGGCGGCGTCAAGCCCGTCCTCGCGCAGCAGCATGCCGTAGGTCTTGCGCAGCTCCTCGATGCGCACGATGGTAAAGCCACCGGTGAGCGGGGCGATGTTGATGGACAGCCATTTGTTGGGCGTCCAGTCCATACCGAGACCGAGGTTGGTGTATGCCGGAGCGAGGAATCCCGACTTGAGGGTGCCGGTCCAGAGACCGTCCGCGCCCTGCTTGTAGTCGCTGTATCCGTCGCTGAACTGCGAACGGAAGTCGAAGGCGGCGGTGTAGCTCCACTTGGAGTCCTTGCTGGTCTTGTATCCCCATTTGCTCTCAGCGTAGATACGGTCGGTAGTGATCTGCAGGAGACCCCTCTTGTCGGCGGATGACAGGGTACCGTACTGAAGCTGCAGGCGGTTGCCCCAGGTCATGAGGTCCTTCTCATACTTGGCGTTGGCGTCGAGTCCGGAGTTGAGGCTGAGGTTGTTGTATCCGCCGGCGGCCCAGTCCCAGAGGCTGGTCTGGTTCAGTCCGAAGGTAAACTCCGCGGCGCTGGTCCAAAAATTCGGTTTTGCCTCGGCCTTCTCGACCTCGGCAGCTTTGGTGAGCTCCGCGGCTGCGGCCGCGGCCGCGCTCTGCACGTCCAGTGCAAAAGCGGCGCTGCCGAGGCAGAGGGCCCCGGCGACGCAGATAATCATGGAATATTTCATTGTCATAAAATGCTTTCTAGTAAGAGATTGCGAAAACGACGCGGCGGCTCGAAGGCTTGCCGGAATAGATGCACTTGCCCTCCTCCTCGCAGACGCAGCTGTCGACGGGGATGCAGCGGATCGTGGCTTTGGTCTCGTCCTTGATCTTCTGCTCGGTCTCGGCCGTGCCGTCCCAGTGGCAGAGCAGGAAACCGCCCTTCTGGATCTCTGTCTTGAACTCCTCCCAGTCATCGCACTTGCGTATGTTGGCGGTACGGAAGGCGAGGGCCTTGTCGTAGATGCCCTTCTGGATGTCTGCCAGCAGGGAATCGATGTACTTGTCAAGGCCTTCGATACCGACAGTATTCTTCTCAAGCGTGTCGCGGCGATGCACCTCGACGGTGCCGTTCTGCAGGTCGCGGGGGCCCATCGCGAGGCGTACGGGCACGCCCTTGAGCTCCCACTCGGCGAACTTGAAGCCCGGGCGCAGCGTGTCGCGGTCGTCGACCTTGACGCTGTGGCCCATGGCCTCGAGGGATTTCTTGACCTCGTACATCTTGTCGAGGATGGCGTTGCGCTCCTCGTCGCTCTTGTAGATGGGGACCATGACAACCTGGATAGGGGCGAGGGCGGGAGGCAGCACGAGGCCGTTGTCGTCGCCGTGGGCCATGATCAGGGCTCCCATGAGGCGTGTCGACACGCCCCAGGAGGTCGCCCAGACATACTCCTGCTTGCCGTCCTTGCCGGTGAACTGCACGTCGAAGGACTTGGCGAAGTTCTGTCCCAGGAAATGCGACGTACCGGCCTGAAGGGCCTTGCCGTCCTGCATCATGGCCTCGATGGTGAGGGTGTCGAGGGCGCCGGCGAAGCGCTCGTTGGGGCTCTTGTGACCCACTATCACCGGCAGCGCCAGGCAGTTGCGGGCGAAGTCGGCATAGACATGGACCATCTGCCTGGCCATGTCTTCGGCCTCCTGTGCTGTGGCGTGGGCGGTGTGGCCTTCCTGCCATAGGAACTCCGCGGTGCGGAGGAAAAGGCGGGTGCGCATCTCCCAGCGCACGACGTTGCACCACTGGTTGCAGAGGATGGGCAGGTCGCGCCAGGACGTAACCCAGTTCTTGTAGGTGCTCCAGATGATGGTCTCGGAAGTCGGGCGGACTATAAGCTCCTCCTCGAGCTTCGCGTCGGGGTCGACCACGACGCCCTTGCCCTCGGGATCGTTCATGAGCCTGTGGTGCGTCACCACGGCGCATTCCTTGGCGAAGCCGGCTACGTGCTCAGCCTCGCGCGAGAAGAAGGACTTGGGGATGAAGAGGGGAAAATAGGCGTTCTGGACGCCCTTCTCCTTGAACATGCCGTCGAGGACGCTCTGCATCTTCTCCCAGATGGCGTAGCCGTAGGGCTTGATGACCATGCATCCCCTGACCGCCGACTGCTCGGCGAGGTCGGCTTTCACCACCAGATCGTTGTACCACTGCGAATAATTGTCGGACCTTTTCGTTACTTCCTTGGCCATATTGTCGAAATTTGCTTTAAATCTAATTTTTTGTTAACATTGTGAAACTTTCCCCGTCTTACAGACGGATAAAAGTAAGGTACAAAAGTTGCAAGCAACGGTTACAAAGATACAAATTTTATCGATTATAGGAGATTCTATTATGAAAACACACGTCTTATTCATCGCTTCGGTCCTCCTGGCGCTCACTTCCTGTGGCACCACGGCCTCGCTCACGCAGGCTCCGGCTCAGAAGTACCAGGACGGAATCTACTATAGACCGCAGTCCCTGTCGCTCGACGCCCAGGCTGCGAAACTGACTGCCACTGACGACCTCATCGCCAGGACCAAGTCTTCCGCAGTGTTCGTGAAGACTGTCGGCAAGGTCGATACACTTGTCATCCCGGAGAACATGACCGCCAATATCAAGTTCAATCACAAGGACAGCACCACCACGGTGTCGCTCTATGACCTTGATGACCTCAATTGGTATAGCTGGAACTACCCGTACTATTCCTGGTACGGCTATGGCAGCCCTTATTTCTGGGGCTCCCGCAGGTGGTACCGCAACATGTACTACGGCTTCTATTCACCTTTTTGGTACGATCCTTTCTGGTATGACCCATTCTGGGGACCTTCCTGGAGCTTCGGCTGGTATGATCCGTTCTGGGGTCCTTACTACAGTTTCGGCTTCGGTCCTTTCTGGTATGATCCCTGGTACTATGGTTACGCCGGATGGTACAGCCCGTTCTACGGCTATCCTTATTATTACGGAGGTGGCGGCGGAGCATACTTCGGCTCCCGCTACCATGGTCACCAGATCGCTACCCGCGCTGACGTTACCAATATCTCCGCCAATCCCCGTGCAGGCGTAGGACGAGTGGTCCGTACCGCAGGCAACGCTGCCTCATCCGGGAGTGCAACTCCCAATGCGTCCGCCGGCCGCATGACCACTGCGTCCCGCACCTCTTCGGATGCGGCCAGGACGGTCACCCGTTCCGTCCCTGCCGCCTCCCGCACCGCTTCCACGGCGGCACGCGCGGCTTCCGCCACGACGCGTCCCTCCTCGGCCGCGGTCCGCGGATCCTCGGCATCGTCCGGCCGTGCAGCTTCCACCTCCGGCACATACCGCAGGTCTACTCCGGCGAGCAGCAGCTCCTCCGGCAGCTATTCCGGTTCCACCCGCAGCAGCTCCTCTTCCGGCAGCTATTCGGCTCCCAGCCGCAGCACTTCTTCCTCCGGCAGCTACAGCAGCGGCGCCAGCCGCAGCTCCGGCGGTGGCTTCAGCGGTGGCGGCTACAGCGGCGGTGGCGCCAGCCGTAGCGCCGGCAGCAGTTCCGGCGGTGGTTACAGCGGCGGCGGTGGCGGCGGTGCAAGCCGCAGTTCCGGTGGCGGCGGACGCCGATAGCCCCGGGCCTTTGACCATCAGTTATTTGTTTATCTTATCCTGATTGACGACATGAAAAAGATTGCATTGGCTGCGTTGCTGTCCTTCGCGGCGGCGGCAGCCGGAGCCCAGACCTTGTCCGAGGCTCTCTCATACGGAGTGAACGACTACTACGGAACGGCACGTTCCATCGCCCTCGGAGGCGCCATGACGGCGCTCGGCGGCGACCTGGGATCCATCGGGATCAATCCCGCCGGATCTGCCGTCGCACCCTATTCGCAGTTCACGATCTCCCCGGGCATCACCATCATGAGCAATACTTCCGGCTATTCCACCCATTACTCGGAGGATTATACCGGATACCTTGACTACACTGCAAAGAAGTTCAATATCCCCAACATCGGGGTTGCGCTGAACTTCGACAACTATGGCAACGGATCCCTCAAGAGTTTCACCCTCGGCTTCGTGTCCAACGCCACCAACCACTTCATGAACGACTTCGTCGGAAGCGGGATCAACGAGATGACCTCCCTCCTCGGCTCCTTTGCCGCAGGCGCTTCCCCTTATTCGCCCGAGTCGCTGATGAACAGGGACAATTACTATTCGTCCTCCATTCCCTGGAATTACCTTACGGCATACCAGGGCGGAATGATTGCCGAGGCATACGACGAGTATGGCAATCCCATGGTGGATGCCGACGGCAACTATACCTATCTCGGCGCTACCGAGGGCATGTACCAGTTGTCTGACGGATCGTACGATATCCGCACCCAGGGTGCCCTGGACCAGTATTCCAGGGTCCAGACCTACGGCGCCAAGTACGACATGATCATGAATGCCGGCCTTAACTTCAACGACAGGTTCTTCCTCGGCTTCAACCTCGGCATGCCGGTAGCGACTTACCGCTACTCCGAGTATTTCCTCGAGGAAGCGGTCGATCCGTCACAGTTTGAGATTGAATATGCCGACGGCGTGGTCACCAATTTCAGCCATGCCAAATACAATTATGCGCAGACTACGGATGTGTCCGGCATCTACGCCAAGGTCGGTTTCATCTGGCTTCCCGTCGGCGGCCTGAGGATAGGAGCGGCCTTCCAGACCCCGACTATCTACACCATTACCGATTCCTGGACTGTCGATGCCTCTACGTATTTCACTTCCGCGAACTACGATACCTCGGCAGGCAGTCCCCGTAACGACTATACCTACAATCTCACCACTCCCTGGCGCTTCAACGCCGGCCTCGCCTATACCTTCGGCGGCTTCGGCCTGCTCAGCGCCGATTTCGAGATGGCTGATTACAGCACCATGCGCTTCTCCGAGCGCGATTACTACGGCGGCGACGCTTTCCGTGTCGAGAATGACGTCAACCGTTTCTTCGCCGGCAAGGAATATTCCGGACGCTTCGGCATCGAGGTCCGCCCCGTGCCCACTCTCTCTCTCCGTGCCGGATATGCCCTGCGCACTTCTCCGCAGTACTACGCATATGATGAGGACGGTATAAAGTATACCGCCGGAGGCTTCATCAACTATTATGACGAGTTCGCTTCGGGAGCCAACAGGATCTTATTCAAGGAAGCTTTCCCCGACCTGGTGAGCACTTACTCCTGCGGTCTCGGTTATTCTTCCGACGGATCTTTCTTCTCCGACTTTGCAGTCCGCTGCACCAAGTACGCGTCCGATTACTTCAACCCTTACGGAGACTACATCACCGGTGGTGACGAGTACCTCCCGGAGGTCGTCCAGACCCGCACTCTGGCGGACATCGTACTTACCCTCGGCTGGAGATTCTAGAGATTCTTGAGATAGAGTATCGCATCGGGACCTTCGTTGAAGACGAGGTCCATGATGGAAAGATTTGGAACGAAGCCGTATTTCCTGGCGAAGACCTGGAAATACGGCTTTTCCAGTGCCAGGTCCTTGAGAATGGTATTCGGATGCTTTGGATGTATCGCCTCACGCAGGTCCTCTCCATATATGCAGGACCCGGCGGGAGTGAACTCCTCTGTGAAACGTATGTCGGCGCGGATGCCGGTCTTGTCTAGGAAGAAGCGCAGGATGCCCAGATTGAGCTCGAACAATGTCCTCGGCCTTTCTTCCAGCAGTCCGAAGAGCTCATCCCTGTAATGGTCGAAGTATGCCGAAGACTCGTACGCCGCCGAGATGGCCCTCTCTGTGCGGATGAGCCAGGGCGTTGACCAGTCCACCTCCACGTCGGTGATGCGCAGCTTCTGCGCGCTTTCGCCGTGCACGACGGGGAATGACAGGCTCTGGACCCCGTCGGCGGCATAATACCGGAAACGGTTCCTGTATGTCTGCTTCTTGTAATGCTCGCATGCTTCGATCCATATGACCGAAGGCTTCACCTCGTCCGTGGACAGGGTGAAGCCTTCGGCTATCTTTGCAAAATACTCTACCGGAGGGAAGTATGCCGTCGAGAACAGCATAAGCTACCAGTCGAGACCCTTCTCGCGGGTGTCGCCGGGGCGGACGATGCCGCGCTTGGAGTTGCGGATGAAGTTGAGGATCGTGTCCTTCTCCTCGGAAGGAGGGAATCCGGCTTCCACGCGGGCGCAGCCGTCGCTGATGTTGTTGCCCTGGAAATATATGGTATCGTAGATGTCCTTGATGTTGCGGATGACGTCGGAGTCAAAGCCGCGGCGGCGCAGTCCGACGATATTCACGCCGACATAGCAGATGGGTTCGCGTCCGCACAGTGTGTACGGCGGGATGTCCTTGCTGATCCTGAATCCGCCGCCGACCATCGCGTGCGTACCGACATGGCTGAACTGGTGCGCCACGGTGCCTCCGCCGATGATGGCCCAGTCCTCGACGTCCGTCTCTCCCGCCAGGCCGACATAGCTGGTCAGGATGCAGTGGTTGCCAATGCTGCAGTCGTGCGCGACATGGACATACGACATGATAAGGGTGTGGTCTCCGATGCGGGTCACGCCCTTGCCGCTGACCTTGGTGCCGCGGTTGATGGTGGCGCACTCACGGATGGTGACATTGTCACCTATCTCGACATACGATACCTCGCCATCGTACTTGAGGTCCTGGGGAATGGCGCCGACGACGGCTCCGGGGAAGATTTCGCAATTGCTGCCGATCTTCACATAGGAGAAAATGACGGCGTGGGGATGGATCTTGCATCCGTCACCGATGGTGACGTTCTCGTCTATGTAGGCGAAAGGCCCGACTTCGACGCCGTCTCCGAGGATGGCGTTCGGGCTGATTATTGCTGTGGGATGGATCTTGTTCATTTGAATGATTGATGGTTACGCGGCTACTTACTTCAAAATCAGTGCCTTCCTGATCTCCTTGGCCGCAATGGTGTTGATGGTGTGTCCCGGCTTGAAGGCGGTCACGCGTGCGTTGAGCCAACCGCCCGCAAGACGCAGGTCGCCGATGATGTCGAGCAGCTTGTGGCGGCCGCACTCGTCGGGGAAATGCAGCTTGAGGTTGCTCAGGTAGCCGTTCTCCGTGGCCTTGAGGCTCGGAAGCCCGAGCAGGCCGCAGAGCTCGTCTATCTGCTGCTGGGACACCGGATGTTCGATGATGACTATGGCGTTGTTCACGTCGCCGCCCTTTACCAGGCCCTGGCGGGCGAGGAACTCTATCTCGTGGAAGAATACGAAGGTGCGGCAGGGGCCGATGGCGGAAGCGTAGTCCGTGTCAAGGTCCCAGCTGGCGCTCTGCACGCCCAGGACCTTGGACCCGAAATCGACCGTGATCTCTGTCGAGGGCTTGTCAGACGGTTCGATCCTGACCCACGCTCCACTCTTTTCGTCCTTGACTTCCACCGTGCTGCCGAGTTCGAGGAAACGGCGCTCAGCATCCTGCGCGACGATCCCGGCCTTGCGGAAAGCCTCGACGTAGGGGAGTGCGCTGCCGTCGAGGATGGGGACTTCGGCATTGTCGATACGAATCTCGGCATTGTCGATGCCCATCCCCGTCAGGGCCGAGAGGATGTGCTCGACCGTGACTGCCGATGCCTCCCCGCACGAAAGGGTGGTGCTGCGCGCAGTGTTGGAGACATTCTCCGCCAGCGCCTCGACGCATGCGTCATCGAGGTCGGTCCTTATGAAACGGATGCCCGTCCCTGCCGGTGCGGGCCATATG
>JBGUGW010000067.1:0-2616 GCA_045111695.1 Candidatus Cryptobacteroides sp.
AGTCTCAGCCCTCCCCTTTTCCAGGGAGGAGCGGCCCGGCGGAGCCTGAGTCCCGAACGAGACGAACGGCGCCATGGCCCGGGCCGCCGCCTCCCCGAATCCGTCAAGCAAGGCGAGCTCCGCAACCGAAAGTATATCCCCCGAACTGCGCCTGTAGTCCACGATCGAGGCCGCCTGGTAGCGGCTGAACAGGCCGCTGGCCACCAGGCGGCTCTCCGTAGCGGTATTGATGCGCACGGGGCGCGAGGCCAGCGCATCGAAGCGTTCCAGCACATCGGCATCCAGTTCCTCCGGTGCGGACGCACCCGTCAGGAACAGTACCGCATCCAGATAATCCTGCGCGAACGCGCGCGCTGCGAACACGGCCGAAAGAACGACCAGCAATATCAACCTTCTCATAGTCCAAGTCTTAAGCCGTCAATTTAGGATGAAAAAACATAAGAAACATATCAATTCATCCATGCCGTGAAAAAACCTATGAATTTTTAGGATTTTAGGTTAAATTTGTATTCCCAAAACAGACAGCCCATGGACAACAAGATCAAGCTGCACGACAAGTTCTTCAGGCCTTTCATCTCCAATGCCGAGATGGAGGAAGCCATCGACAGGCTGGCGGAGAGGGTCAACGCCGACTTCAGCAACTCGGACGACGTTCCCATCTTCCTGTGCGTCCTGAACGGCGCCATCATGTTCACCGCCGCCATGATGAAACGGCTCAATTTCAAGGCTGAGCTCGTCTCCATCAAGCTCTCGTCATATCAGGGCACGGCATCGACCGGAACGGTCCTCATCCCTATCGGACTCACCGCCCCGGTCGAGGGCAGGCGCGTCATCATCTTCGAGGACATCGTCGACACCGGCAACACCATCGTCGCCCTCAAGGAGATGCTCCTGTCGAAGGGAGCGCGCGAGGTGCGCATCTGCACGATGCTGCTCAAGCCCGAGGTATATAAGAAAGACGAGAAGCTCGACTATGTCGGCAAGGAGATCCCCAACGCCTTCATAGTGGGCTACGGCCTTGATTATGACGAGCTTGGCCGCAACCTGCCCGACGTATACGTTTTGGACGAACCGAAAGACAAACATATGAAGTATTACATTCTTTTCGGGCCTCCTGGAGCCGGCAAGGGCACCCAGGCCACAGCCATGGTTGAGAAGTACAACCTCCACCACATCAGCACCGGAGCCCTGCTCCGCAAGGAGATCGCCGCCGGCACCGAACTCGGCCTCAAGGCCAAGAGCCTCATCGAAGCCGGCGCCCTCGTCCCCGACGAGGTAGTCGAGGGCATGATCGAGTCCGAGTTCAAGACCGTCACCGGCGTGGACGGCTTCCTGCTTGACGGCTTCCCCCGCACCATCGCCCAGGCCGAGGCCCTCGACGCCATCCTCGAGCGCAATGGCGAGAAGGTCACATCCATCGTCAGCATCATGATCCCTGACGAGATGATCATCGAGCGCATCTCCAAGCGCGCCGCCATCGAGGGCCGCGCCGACGACGCAGATGTCTCCGTCATCAAGAACCGCATCGACACCTACCACAACCAGACCGAGCCCCTCATCGGCTATTACAAGAAAGCCGGCACCTACAACGAGATCGACGGCGTCGGCACCATCGACGAGGTCCGCGACCGCATCTTCGGTCTGGTCGACAAATTCTAGATTTGAGGCCTATATGGAAAATGGGAGCAGAATGGTCAGTTCTGCTCCCATTTCATGTTTTTTCCGTCAATCGGGAGTGAAAACTACGTCCCTGCTCCCGTTTCAGGTCATTGTCTAGATAAAATGGTCTTAAGGGCTACACGCAGGTGTAGCCGCCGTCGACGGGGAGCGCGACGCCGGTGACATAGGTCGAGGCCGGCGAAGCGAGGAAGAGGACAGCGGAGTCAAGCTCGCCTTCGTTGCCGTAGCGCTCCATCGGGATAACGCTGTGGGCGTAGTTCTGGAAGAACTCGGAATCAAGAGTCTCCTGGGTAAGAGCGGTGTAGAAGTAGCCCGGGCAGATGGTATTTACGGTGATGCCGTATTTGCCCCACTCCGCGGCAAGCGCGCGGGTAAGGTTGACGACTCCGCCCTTGGCGGCATGATACGGAGAAGCGGGGGCGATCTTGTTGCCGACGAGGCCGTACATGGAGGCGATGTTGATCACGCGGCCGTAGCCGGCGGGAATCATGGCGAACTTGGCGGCAGCGCGGGCCACACGGAAGGTCCCGAAGAGGTCGATCTGCATCTCGCTCTCGAATTGCTTGTCGGAGATGTCCTCAGCCGGCGCGACGGCTCCGGTGCCGGCGTTGTTGACAACGATGTCGATGCGGCCGAAATGCGCAAGAGCCTGCTTTACAGCAGCTTCGACCTGTTCGGTAGAGGTGATGTCACACTTTATGGGGAGAGCCTCGACGCCATATTCTGAACGGAGTTCGGCTGCAACTTCCTCGAGTTTTTCCATGCGGCGGGCGATAGGGACGATATTGCAGCCCTGGCTGGCCAGGGCCTTGGCCATCTGGACTCCCAGGCCGCCGGAGCAACCGGTCACGAGGGCGACCTGACCCTTGAAATCAAAATAATTCTTCATAAAATTAAAAGAGTTTGCAAAAAATTGTGCAATTTTAGCGAGTTTTA
>JBGUGW010000068.1:0-3219 GCA_045111695.1 Candidatus Cryptobacteroides sp.
TAGTATTGTTGTCCAGGTCGTTGGCATTGGCTATCCTTGCATTAGCGGGGCGTTCCGGCGCTTTCGCCAGCGACATGATGGCTGCGAGATTGATACGGATGTTCCGTACAAGGTAGGGGAAATCTACATAGGAAGCAAGGTCGCCATAATCTATCCCTTCTTCGGTCCGGACGTCCTGATGGGTCCTCTCATAGTCTTCACAGTATTCACAGACGCGAACGGCTGTAAAACCTTCCTGTTGGAAATAACGCTGGTCGCCGCCGCGGCGGTAGCGGTCAGAACGGTAATTGAGCACGACTTCCTGTTCGGGGACATAGATGCCGGCCATTTCCTTGATATAGCGTGCCAGCTGGCGCGAATCGGAGTCCTCTCCGTTGCGGCTTTCAGAGAAAACCCTCACCTTGTGGTCTTCGTGAAGCTCGGTGCCGCTGGCGCGGGTGTTTCCGATCATGTCGTTGCTCAGTACTGCCTGGATAGGCCAGCCCTGCTCGCGGGCCATGGTCGCAAAATACCTTGAACCGTCCAGGCCCTGTTCCTCTCCTGATACGAAAAGACATTTCACAGTCTGTTCCAGGGGTATCTGCGACAGTATGCGGACTGTCTCCAGCAGGCAGGCGAGACCGCTACCGTCATCGTCCGCACCGGGTGCGAAAGCGGTTGAGTCCATCACGTCCAATACCCTGGTGTCAATGTGTGCCATCAGAATGAGTTCGCGAGTTGCGGAAGTACCGGGCAGTGTAACCATCAGCTCTGGTACAGAAACGACCCTGTCATACCGTCCTCCGTTCTCTCCCACGGTATAGTATACCCGCTGTACGAGAGGTCTCGGGCGACCCGGAGCGGCGCTTTGCGCCCAGCGGCCGCACTGCATTTCCAGATACTCCACAGCCGCTCCGAGCCCCTTGTCAGGGTCGGTCTGAGTGCTGAGGGTATGCCGGGTATGGAACTCGACCAGGTCGTCGATATATGTCCTGACACTGTCGATGCTCACCAGTGCGAGCGTTTCCTTTATAGAAGGGTCTGCAGATGTGTTGGAGCCTTGACGTGGCTGGCAGGATAATGCCAGGACTGCCGCTGCCGCAAGTAGGATCAGTCTTTTCATGGGACGATAGTGTTAAGCCGGGTATAAAAAAAGCAATGCCGATAACGGTTACAGGCATTGCATCAGGTGGAGCCACTTGACAGACTTGAACTGACGACCTGCGCGTTACGAATGCGCTGCTCTACCGACTGAGCTAAAGTGGCTTTTGGGACTGCAAATATAAGCAATTTTTAGTATTTTTGTAAAAAAACTGAAGAATATGAAATCGGAGATCATGATCATCGGAGGCGGTGCCTCGGGGCTCATGGCCGCTTATGGAGCGGCGAAATGTCTCGTGGACAACGGCTCTGATTCGCAGGTGACGGTGCTGGAGAAGATGCCGCGTCCCGCCCGTAAGATCATGATCACCGGCAAGGGCCGCTGCAACTTCACAAACGTCAAGGACTGGAACTCCTTTTCGCAGCATATCCGCTCCAAATCCAACTTCGTCAAGCCTTCGTTCTACAATCTGGACAGCGAGGCCGTCGTGGACTTTTTCGAATCCAACGGCATGAAGACGGTTGTCGAGAGGGGAGACCGGGCTTTTCCTGCCTCATATCATGCCTCAGACGTCGTGGATACGCTCCTGCGCGCATGTACTGGATACGGGGTGAAGGTCGTGACCGAATGCACCGTGACGGGCATCGTGCGCATGCCTGACGGTTTCAAGGTCAATACCGCCGACGGCCTTGAACACCGCTGCCGCAAGCTCATCGTCGCCACCGGCGGCCTGTCCTATCCCGGAACGGGATCGACAGGCGACGGGCTGGCCTGGGCCGAGTCCCTCGGCCATGGTATCAAGACCTGTTTCCCGTCCCTCACGGCGCTTGTTCCGAAGGGTTACAAGACAGGTGAGACCATTTCCCGGGGCAAAGGCCATATAGACCGCAGCACGCCTCTCTCCGAGTTCGGTAACTCCCTGGCAGGCATGCAGTTGAAGAATATTTCGCTTGCTGCGATAATTGACGGTACGCAGGTCGAAAGCGAGTTCGGAGACATTGATTTCACCGACGGCGGCATTGAGGGCCCCGTTGGGTTCCAGCTCAGCCGCCGCTGTGTCAAGGCCATCATCAACGGCTCCAAAGTTGTTCTCCGTCTTGACTTGAAGCCCGGCGTAGAGCCGGGTGAACTCTCCGGCAGAGTCAAGTCCCTTTGGGACGAAGTCTGCCGGGATCCCCGCAGCCGCGGCAAGGGCGACAAGGAGAAATGCCGCATAATGCTCGGCAAACTCATGCCCTGGGAGTTGATTCCGGCCTTCCTCTCGGCTCACCCCGACATCGTCACGATCAAACGCAAGGCTGGAACCAAGGATAATTACGGCCGGTACAGCGTCGGAGCCCAGCAGGCCTTCGTCAACCTTTCCGGCATAGCCAAAGCATTGAAGGAGTGGGACTTCCCGATAGAAGGATTCGTCGGCTATGAGCGCTGCGTGGTCACTGCCGGAGGCGTCGATACCGACGAACTCCTGCCCAAAACCATGGAGTCAAGGCTCGTTCCCGGCCTCTATTTCTGCGGCGAGGTCATGGACATGGATTCCGATACAGGCGGCTACAATCTCCAGACCGCCTTCTGTACCGGTTATCTTGCCGGCCAGTCCGCCGCCAAGGCGTTGCTCGCCCAATAAGCGGGCTTTTTTTGACGGAATCCGAAAAAACACTATATTTGCATCGGGAAAGTCGTACACGACCAGCTCCCTCTGAACTCCCCCAGGGTAGGAATGCAGCAAGGGTAGGAGGTCGTAGCGGTGCGATGTACTAAGCTTTCCCTTTTTTCGTATAACCACATTGCCATGAGAGCCTGTCAGTTCCTTCTCGCAGTCGCGGCCGCGACGCTTTCCTTCTCCTGCAAGCCAGTCCATGAAACAACTACCGACAACCTCAAGCCCCGTCTTGTGGTCCTTACTGACATCGGCCCGGCCGAGGTCGAGCCCGACGACAATGAGTCGGCAGTGCGGCTGTTGTCATATGCAGACCGTTTCGAGATAGAGGCTATTTGCACGACCATCGGATGGATCTGCGATCCTTATCCTCCGGAGTGGGCCGAATACCTGTACCGTGTCATTGATGCTTATTCCATTGATGTACAGAATCTTATGAAACGCTCCGGGCAGACTGGTTTCCGCAGCATCGAGGAGGAAA